>JBIIAP010000254.1:0-3915 GCA_044239855.1 Sediminibacterium sp.
TACAATAGCTACATCGTTCACCTTACCAGCTTTTCTGCCAATAGCAACAACGGTATGCGCATGCTTGCGCAACAACTGTACCGCTAAATAACTGTACCGTTCTGTGTTTTCAGATGCACCTATTACCAATGTCTTCTTCATCATCAAACTGTTTTATTTTCTGCAGACATCAATTGTTTGTGAGAACCATCACAATAAGGCTTATTTGCTGAAGCGCCACATCCACAAAAAGACACTTTCTCTTTTACTTCAACAGTGCCATCTGCTTTGGTAACAATACATTTTGATGCTATTACTATTGGGCCGGCGGCTTTAATTAATACTGCGGTACCGGGTGTTTCTTGTTGTTGTTCCATATCTTAATAATCTATTTCTAATTTAAGTTTTTCTTTTAGCTCTCTTAACAATGGATATTGTTCTGCAATTCGTTCATATTTTTGCTTACTGTTTAATCGAAGATGTAAAGGAACATCTTCTTTTTCACTTGCAGCCACTAATACCGTAAAATTAATTGCACGATTGTTAAATGTTTTGTGCAATTGTTCTAACAATTCTAATTTCTCGTGCTCAACAAATCTTTGCGCAGTAAGGGCAGAAACCGTAACGGTAAAATGAATATCTGATTCAATTTCCAATCCTGCTATTTTAAACGTACCGGCAGCAGAATGTTTCAACTGCTTTTCTAACTGTGCGGTATACCCATCCCAAAACTCTTGCAGTTTATTTAACTGCAAAATTTCGGCTTCTTTAACTTCCTGAATATCATATTGTGCACCGGCTTTTTCACGCAACGCATCTAACAAACTTTTCTTTGCGCCGGCTGGTGCAATAGGCTTTATTTGAGGTAAGCTATTAGAAGTAGTACTACCTGCAGTTGCATTAATTGTTGAAACAGCAGCTGGTTTTGCAAAAACCGCGGGTTGTTCAATGATTAATTTAGCTGATGATGTTGATGCTGCTGGTACTGCTGTATTTTGCGGAGCAAGCGGTTGAATGATTTTTGTTCTATAGGCTATTGGGCCATCAATCCGTTTTTTTTTAACTACACTTCCCTTTTCAGATGCAAGCTGTATCGCTTGTTGTAAAAAGTTTAGTTTAATTAAACATAACTCCACATGTAATCTTTTGTTACGAGCCATTTTAAAATGTATCTCTGCATCATTCAACACATTTAGTGCACTTACTAAATAAGATACAGCGGTGTTGGCGGCTACAGACATATATTTATCCTGCAATCCTTCTACCACTTCCAATAACGATGCAGATTTAGGATCTTTACATACCAATAAGTTTCTGATGAATTCTGCAAAGCCATTCAACACTAAATCTCCTTCAAACCCTTTTCTATTAATGGCATCATAAAGCATCATTGCAGCAGCCATATCCTGCTGCTGCATAGCTTCCAGCAACTTGAAGAAATAATCTTCATCCAGAATATTTAAGTGCTCTAACGTATTTTGATAGGTTACTTCTCCGTTGGTAAAACTTACAATTTTATCTAAGATGCTTAATGAATCGCGCATACAGCCTTCACTCTTTTGCGCAATTACCTGTAATGCTGCTTTTTCTGCTTTTATGGATTCTTTATCCGCAATTTCCTGTAAATGCTCTACCGTATCGTTATTCGTAATTCTTTTGAAATCAAAAATTTGACAACGACTTAATATCGTTGGAAGAATTTTATGTTTTTCGGTTGTTGCTAAAATAAAAATGGCATAGCCCGGTGGTTCTTCCAATGTTTTTAGAAATGCATTGAAGGCAGATGCACTTAACATGTGTACCTCATCTACAATATACACTTTGTATTTTCCTGCTTGCGGTGCAAACCTCACCTGCTCTACTAATGCGCGTATATCATCTACCGAGTTGTTGCTGGCCGCATCTAATTCATGAATATTTAACGAAGTGCCCGCATCAAATGAAGCACAACTATTGCACTCATTACAAGCTTCTCCTTCCGGTGTTTGATGGGTACAATTAATTGTTTTAGCTAAAATTCTTGCACAGGTGGTTTTACCCACTCCCCTTGGCCCACAAAATAAAAAAGCATGCGCGAGTTGATGGTTCTTAATCGCGTTTTTCAGCGTAGTTGTAATATGCTGCTGCCCCACCACCGTATTAAAAATCTGAGGCCTGTACTTTCTTGCCGATACAATAAAATTATCCATAAATAGATCTGCAATTTAACTTATTTATATTCCATTTCAGGATGTCTTTCAAAAGAATATTTATAATCAAATATATACCGATAAGTTGCCATTAGTCTGCTTTGAGATCCACCTAAACTTTTATAGATATTCACCATTTTAGGATTCCATTCACCTGCCCAGCCCATTTCATACTCATAATACCAGCCTTTGCCGCGCATATGCAATCCACATGCATAAATTAAATAACTATCTATGCCCAGCGACTGATACTTGGGCACTACGCCGAATGCCATGCCGGTTAATCGCTTATTAGCACTTGTCCACTTCATCCACAATAAATGCAGTTTTTGCCATAAGCCAAATTTGCCGTTAAAGTGTTTAAAGTATTGATTTAAATCGGGTATATTAATAAACATGGCTATGGGCTCTTCTTTGTAATAAGCAAACCAAACCACTCTTTCATCCATAATTGGTTTCATTTTTTGAAAGAGTTTGACTACTTGTTCTTTGGTGATTTCTTTTGCTTCACCATGTTGTGCCCACGCAGCATTGTAAACAGTTGCAAAATCTCCTGCATATTTTTCTAGTTCGCTCAATTTTACATGTTTAGCCGAATAATCGGGCTTATTCTTAAACCGCTCATAACGTTCGGTAAAACGAGCAGGCAGTTCATCATCTACATTCATGTGATAATAATACTGATTGTAGTAATTCTGAAATCCATAGCCCTCTAGTAAATCTTTATAGTAAGGCGGGTTGAAAGACATACCATACATGGGCTCTTTATCAAAACCTTCTATCATTAATCCCCACCATTTATCTCTGTCTCCAAAATTAATAGGGCCGTCCATTGCCTCCATTCCTTTTTCCTGTAACCATGCTTTGGCCGTATCCAATAAGGTATTAGCAGTTGCCTGATCGTTTATGCAATCAAAAAAACCTATTCCACCTGTTGCAAATGAGGTACCCTTGTTTATGTACTTATTATTTACAAACGCAGCAACTCGGCCTAATAATTCACCTGTTTCAGATTTAGCGATCCAACGTTTTGCCTCGCCATATTTGTAATGTTTGTTTTTTTTAGGATCAAACACTTCATTCACTTCATTATCTAAAGCTCTTATATAGGCAGGGTTATGTGCATTCATTAATGCGTTTACCGCTAAAAAATCTCTACCATCCTGTTGGTCTATCACTTCTATTATCTGCATCGTTCAAATAATTATTTATTAAATAATTTACTGGTCATTTTTTCATCGTGCTTGTAAATATCTTTCCTGAAATTAAGCACCCCCTTCATATCTACCCAAGCTGTAAAATACACTAAAAAAACCGGCAAGGGCTTTTTCAGCGTAACCCATCTCTCTTTAGTATTATGCATTAACGTATCAATTCTTTGATTGTTCCAGGTAACGGTATCATTTCTCAATAAATATTGCGCAAACTTTTTAGGGTATTGCAAACGAATACAACCGTGACTTAAGTTTCTACCCGACTGCTCAAACAATCCTCTGTTAGGCGTATCATGAAAATAAATATTATAGTTGTTGGGAAATAAAAATTTTACATGCCCCAATGAATTTTTATCGCCCGGCTTCTGCCTTACAATTGGCGTTTTGCCATTATAGCCGGTTATTTCCATATTATTTTTAGTGATGTAATTGGGGTTCTTTGCTAAGAGTGGCATAATTTCTTTCTTCACGATACTCTCAGGAACATTCCAATAAGGACTAAATACAATGTATTGAAGTTTGCCATTAAATAT
>JBIIAP010000255.1:0-3911 GCA_044239855.1 Sediminibacterium sp.
TAAGTTTGCTGCTGCCGCTGCTGCTTCACAACCAGCATGACCAGCACCTACTACTATTACATCGTATTTTGGAAACATGTTGCAAAGATAGTTGAGTATATATTTAACCGTATCTTTTTCTGCTTAATATTGTTATTTAACTGTTTAGTCTACCATGTTCCACGTGAAACATGTTTTTTGTGGGGGTCTGTCTATACCATCTATGACACCAGTAGTTTCCTCCAGTCTGTTATAACCGTAACTCCTATATGGTTGTTCAGCAACATTCCCCCTAATATTATTTCCTATTTAAGATTACCCCCCGGATTCTATAACCCATTTACTTACCTTTCTCTACTCTCCCCCTCTTTAATAGTGCCATAATGTTTCACGTGGAACATTTTAATGTCCCGGCACAACTAATCCCCGGCCTTTTGATATTTACCCCTTTGTTTTAATCAGCCCTCTATTATCCAATTAACCCATTCCTATTACCACATCTTTCCGGTTTACCATCCTTATCCATCAATGTATTCACCTTATAGACCTTGTACACAGCTCCTTTTTTCTCCTTTAATGGCAATCAATGGAAGTTAAATGTTCCACGTGGAACACTATACCAAGTAATCAGCCTCTTTTTTGGTCTTCTATTATACTCCCTATTTACTAGTAGGCAGGCTTTAACTTTGACTATCGTCTCCGCTGTAATTAAATATTACAACAAGTTAGGATTCCCAACCCTCTAGCTTTTCATACGGACGAACTATTTAAGCTGGAACCACCTTGTTGGTTCTCTATAATTATACAATACTTATGTCAAATGTTTCACGTGGAACATTCATTTACGTTTACCGATTTGTATATGATCAGCAATTAATGTAATTACTTGATGATTTGTTAGAATACCTTGGAGGCATTTGTATATTAATATACGAGAGCGATGTTTATAAAGGACCTATAAAATAGTTTAATTATTGTTTATTTATATAGCCTTGCACTTGCTTAGTTGTATATAATTTGGTTTTTGGTGTAAGGTTTCACGTGGAACATAATCGTGAGGGTCAGTTTAAATGAGCTGTGTAATGTGTTAATCTGTATCTGAATTGTTTGGGTGGATTAATTGATGGGTAATCCTAGTGCAATCCCGTGTATTATTCACTATGTATTGCTACCTGATGGAAGTATAAATATCCTCTAATTCAAAAATCATGTAGTTGAATTCTCCTCTTATATTTAGTGAACAAGTAGCACATAAATATGAAAAAGGAGCCATCCCCAAAGCAGGGGGATTGCTAAGAGCCAACTAAACAGAATAAGGACCTTATTGTGGGTTTTGTTTATTGTATAGCCCAATATAAAAATCTTCTTTACCGCGCATTAATTTAATATCAGCTTTTGATTTGTCTTTGTACCCACATAAGTGCAATGCGCCATGAAACAAAACCCGCAACATTTCTTGCTGATAGGCAATACTTAAATTGCTCGCATTTTCTTTTACCCGATCAATACTTATATAAATCTCCGCCTCAATTGGTTGGTTCTTTTCTGATAAACCAAATGTTATAATGTCGGTATAATAATCGTGTTGCAAAAAATTTTGGTTTATCTCTAGTAACATTGCATCGGTACAAAAAACATAATTAATGCCAGCTAATTTTTTTTTCTCTTTCAAAAAAATAGATTCAATAAAACGCTTTAAATTTTCTTTCTGTTTAAAAACAAAAGGACGATCTCCGGTACTAAAAGTTATTTTTTGCATATAAAATGATTACTCCAAAATTCGTAACAAAACCAATACATAGCCCATTACCTTTACGAAATATTAATTAATTGTAGCATGAAAAGATTGTCTGAGTTGCATGTTGGTGAAAGAGGTATTATACAATCATTTGAAAATGATGACATTTTTATTAAACTAATGGAAATGGGTTGTGTGCCCGGTGAAAAGGTAAAAGTAGAACAAATTGCTCCAATGGGTGATCCTATTTCTATTTCTGTAGCAGGTTATACCTTAAGTTTACGCTTAAGTGAAGCTGCATTTATTTTTGTTCAAGAAGATATCTCATAAACAATTGATTGTCAAATATATACATAAAATAATTTGTTTTACTTGGTATGTGTAGACTTAAAAAACAACGTTATTAATTAATACAGTGCACCATAATCACCATCTGGTGAAACCAATAAAGCAAAATGAGCCATAAGCAAGGTTTGCATATCAACTGAAAAGTATATCAGGCGTATTCCATGTGACAAATAAAATCAATAAATAAATACACATGAAATAGCCATAAGCAAGGTTTGCATACCAACTGAAAAGTATATCAGGCGTATTCCATGTGACAAATAAAATCAATAAAATTACACACATGAAATGAGCCATAAGCAAGGTTTGCATATCAACTGAAAAGTATATCAGGCGTATTCCATGTGACAAATAAAATCAATAAATAAATACACATGAAAATAGGATTGTATTTCGGATCTTTTAATCCCATACACACTGGGCATTTAATTATTGCCAGTCATGTAGCCAACGAAACCGATGTACAACAAGTTTGGTTAGTGGTATCTCCACAAAATCCATTTAAACAAGAATCCACATTATTAAATGAATATCATCGTTTACATTTGGCACAGCTTGCCGCAGAAGATGATTTGCGAATAAGGGTTTCTGAAATTGAGTTTAAATTACCCCGACCATCTTATACTATTGATACCTTAGTTTATTTACAAGAAAAATATCCGCAACATGAGTTTGCTATTATCATGGGCAGCGATAGTTTTCAAAATCTTCCAAAATGGAAAAATGCAAATCTGCTCATTCAACAATATTCCTTTATTGTATATAATAGACCAGGTTCTATAGTAACTGAAACACATCAAGCCAATGTTACCATTTTAGATGCTCCGCTCATTTCGATATCTGCAACCCATATCAGAAAAAATATTCAGGAAGGAAAAAGCATACGATATCTTGTGCCGGAAAAAGTGAGGGTTTATATCGAAGAAAATAATTACTACAGATAGAAAAGTCAAAATTAAAAATTAAAAAGGAAAATGGGTAAGGGAAAGGAGTTGAAAACAACTCGTCTCATTTATATTAAAAATAAAATTAATTTATATAAATTTATCCTGTTTTTTCCGTTCATATAAAATACGAAGCCGAATACGTATTTAATCTTCAAATTGAATAGCTTTATTTGAGCATTGTTCATTTTTTGGAATACTATTTAATTCCAATACTTTTAACATCATCATACCACGTAAGTAAATACTCCCCATATGAATATCAAATTAGCTGTAATCTTATGTCTGATTGTATTTCAGGCAAATGCACAACAACTTACCGTTGAAAAAATTATGCAGGACCCGAAATGGATGGGCTCCTCTCCCGCCAATGCTTTTTGGGGTATTGACGGAAAAACGGTTTACTTTAATTGGAATCCGGAAAAAAATGTGTCGGACTCTGTGTATGCATTTTCTTCAGGATCATCTCAACCGCTAAAAGTTAGTTATAGCGATGCACAAAAAACCAATGCAATTAGCAATGGTGTTTACAACAACAATCGCACACAGATTACATACAGTTATAGAAGTGATGTATATTGGTTGGATCTTAAAACCAACAAAACGATAAAAGTCACTTCAACGGAAGAAACGGAAAGCAATCCTAAATTTATTTTAAACGATGAGTGGATTGTATATTCAAAAAATCAAAACCTTTTTGCGTGGCATACCAAGTCGGGCATCACAGAACAATTGACCAATATTACCAAAGACAATGAAACAAGTTCTGCCAGAGGATTTAATGGAAGAAGCGTAGCTGGATCTGCTGCAAATAATGTGCAAGACAACTGGCTTACTCGTCAACAATTGAATATGTTTGCGGTACTAAAAGAAAGAAAAAGTAAAAAAGATTTACGCGATGC
>JBIIAP010000256.1:0-3886 GCA_044239855.1 Sediminibacterium sp.
AATAGTGCTGTTAGGCTGAGAATTTGCCCTAAATGCTATCAATCCTAATAGCATACAAAAGAAAATGGTGTATATATGTGTTTTTGTGGCCATAAAATCGCTTAAAATTACAGTTATTTCTTATTAAATTCGGTAGAAAACCGTCGCAATCCTTACCTTTAACCTGTTTTTATATTATGAGCGAAATTAATCAAGAAAATACATTTAAAAGCAGTAGTAATTCTTATCGTTTAGTGATAATGAACGATGATACTTATGAAGAGATGCTTACAGTTAGGTTAACAAGGTTGAGTGCATATATTGGGTTGAGTACCATTTTTGTATTGTTGGTAGGGTTGACCATTGCACTCATTGCATTTTCTCCATTGAAATATTATATACCCGGTTATGGCACTAAGGAGAGTAGAACTGCACTGCAGTTACTCAAAATCCGCACAGATTCTTTAGAGCAGGCCATTAGGTATAAAGAGCAGTACATAGATGGGGTTAAGAAGATGCTGTCAGGCAATACCAGTACGCCCTTAGATACTGTTGTAATCGAGATGCCTAAGGATGAACTATCCAACGATTAATTAAAAACCTATTTAATGACTTATGGGTAAAAATAACCTAAAGCTCTTCGTTCCTCTTATTCTAGTATTTTTTGTTGTAAGTCTTTGCTGTATTGGATTCAATGGATTTCTTTCCCAGCATCACACAGATTATACGGTTGTATTAGCGGCTAATCTTCTATTGTTTGGTATTGGTGTTTTTAGTCTTTACCGACAAATTGGGTCATTAAATAATGGCAATCCTCATGCGATGGTGCGGGGAGTTATGAGCGCTGTAGTCTTAAAGCTATTTGTATTAGGAACGGCTGCTTTTCTGTACTTATACATTTCTGGCGAGCAAAAAAGTGTTAATGCCTTGTTTATTGGGATGGCTTTATACCTTGTTTATACCTGGTTAGAAGTTAAAATATCTATGCAGTTAAATCCTCCCAAAAATGGCGGGAACTGAACATCCTTTACAAGCACTTTCGGAATTTTTGCCTGAAGGAAGTTTCGAAAAAGTTATAGCCTATTTACAACAATACAAAGTTCATTTAACGGTAGCCAAAGAACGTAAATCGGTATTAGGTGATTATCGTCATGCGCATCAGGGCAAAAACCACCGTATTAGTGTAAATGGTAATCTGAATAAATATGAATTTCTTATAACCCTGCTGCACGAGCTCGCGCACTTGCTCACTTTCGAACAATACAAAAACAGGGTAGCATCTCATGGAATTGAATGGAAAACCTGTTACAGTAATCTTTTAAAAGATTTTGTACTAGAAGGCATATTTCCTACAGATATAGAGCAGGCATTGCGAAAGTCCATACATGCCCCGGCTGCAACAGCAAACGGGGAAACCGCATTATTAACCGTACTTCGAAAATACAATACCAATCAGCGGGATGGGTATCAAATGTTATCTGCTTTACCGGAAGGTGCATTATTTTCTACCGAAAAAGGAAAAATATTTGTGAAAGGCACACTCCGTAGAAAACGGTATACGTGTATGGAAGTAAAAACCGGATTAAAATATACGATCAGTTCAATTATGGAGGTTCAGCGAATTACTCCTTAAATTGTTGCTGTTAATATAAACGGTGATAAACAAATTATACCACATTTGTTTATCACCGTTTATTTATTTAACTAAAGCTTCCAGTATTTCTATTTGAAATTGCCTTTTACTTTTGAATTTAACTAGGCTACTGCTTCTTTCACCAAAGCTGCTGCTTCACTCAATTGTATAGCAGATTTAACTTTCAATCCGCTTTCATCAATTAATTTTTTAGCTTCCACCGCATTGGTACCCTGAAGACGAACTATGATTGGAATATTAATATTCCCTAATTTGTTGAATGCCTCAATCACTCCGGCTGCAACACGATCACATCTAACGATACCTCCAAAAATATTAATTAATATAGCTTTTACATTCGGGTCTTTCATGATAATACGGAATCCGGCTTCTACAGTTTGTGCATTCGCAGTACCACCTACGTCTAAGAAGTTGGCTGGCTCACCTCCGCTTAGTTTAATCATGTCCATAGTGGCCATTGCTAAGCCGGCACCATTTACCATACAACCTACGTTTCCGTCTAGTTTAACAAAGTTTAAATTGTATTGTCCTGCTTCAACTTCTGTAGGATCTTCTTCTGTTACATCTCTCAAAGCAGCTACATCTGCATGACGCATTAATGCATTGTCATCGATATTCATTTTACAGTCAACCGCAATTATTTTTTCATCGCTTGTTTTGAAAAGCGGATTAATTTCCAGCATGCCGCAATCTAATCCTACATAAGCGTTGTACAAATTGGTGACAAACTTTACACAATTTTTAAAGGCTTCGCCACTCAATCCTAAATTAAAAGCAATTTTTCTTGCCTGAAAACCTTGAATACCACCACCAGGGTGAATCCATTCTTTAAATATTTTCTCAGGAGTATTGTGTGCTACTTCTTCAATGTCCATTCCACCCTCGGTACTGTACATTACAACATTCATACCTTTTGCTCTGTCTAACAAGATAGATAGATAGAACTCTTTTACAGGGTTTGGACCGGGATAATAAACATCCTGTGCAATTAATATTTTACTTACTTTTTTACCCGCTGCACCTGTTTGGATGGTTACCAATGTACCACCCAAAATATTTTTTGCAATATTGGTAATATCTTCAGCACTTTTGGCAACAGCAACACCTCTTTGCTCTGTGCCAGTTATTTTACCCTTCCCACGTCCACCGGCGTGTATTTGGGCTTTAACTACGGCAAAATTATTGCCTGTTTGGGTCTTAATTTGTCTATAAGCCTCCTCAGCTGCCATTACGGTATCAACCGCAATTCCCTCTTGGGTTGGAACATTGTATTTACTGAGTAATTCTTTGGCCTGGTACTCATGCAGATTCATAACGGTAGAATTTTTGCGAAGATAAGCGAATCTGAAATGCAGAATAAATTCTTTATTTTATTTATTGTTGCAACATTAATTTATTTATATTTGTAATCATATTATATTTAACACTTAAAACAAATCAATATGAAAAAAATCTTCATTGCGCTGTTAGGTACAGCTATGGTCGCTGGTTTATCTGCATTCGCACCAATTAAGTCTCTTAATCAGGTGGTTACTTACACTGTTAATGCAGAAAAAAGTAAAGTTGAGTGGGTTGGTTCAAAGAAAAATGATTACCACACTGGTTATTTTACAGTTAAAAGTGGTTCAGTACAAGTAGATGGTGGTAAATTGAAGGGTGGGGAGTTTGTGATTGACTTAGCAAATGTGAAAGTTACCGATGGTGCAGGAGAGAAGTTAGCAGGACATTTAAAAGCAGCAGATTTTTTTGATGTTGCAAAATTCAGTGAAGCAACTTATAAAATTACCAGTGTAACTTATTCAAGTGATAACAAAGCTACTATCAATGGTACTTTGAATCTTAAAGGAGTTAGTTTGCCAGTTAGCATGCCGGTTGCAGTTAGAAGTGTAGATGCTAAAGATGGCTTTTTTGCTGAAGCTTTCTTAAGTCTTGACAGATCTTTATTTGGTGTTTCATATGGTGCAGGAAGTATTGCAAATGATGTTCAATTAGCTGTACACATTTTCGCAAAATAATTGATACCAATAAGTTTATTTTAAAGGGCATTATCATTTTTTAAAATGATAATGCCCTTTATCTTTAGAGGTACCTTTCTGTAATTACTTGTTGATGATGTTTTAAATGACCTAAAATAATAAAACCAAGAGCATTGGCAGTGATATTGCTACCACTCATTGTTCCTTTATTACAGAGTTGCGCTTCACTAAATGATTGTATCATTAATTTGGTGGAGGTCCTTACCGCATTAAATTC
>JBIIAP010000257.1:0-3880 GCA_044239855.1 Sediminibacterium sp.
ATTGCATATTTTTTTCGTTTACTGGTATTATTTTGTATATCTGGTATCGCAACGCTATATATTACTTTGGTTTTGTCATTACTAATTCCCAAAGCACTTACTCTGCCAATTTCCCAAAGTTTTTCAGGGGTTAACAGTTCTTGTGCAATTAGAGACTTTGCAAAAAAACAAATAGCTATAAGAAATATAGTTTTTTTCATGTATTTATATCTAATTAGTTTTTGTAAAATCCAATACCAGGTTGCAAAACGCACGCATACCAACATCTAATCTGCTATCATCTAACATAAATTCAGGTGCATGATGACTGGTAGATTGTGCAGCGGTTAATTTGGGGCTTCTTGCACCTAAGTTAAAGAAGAAAGAAGGTGCTTTTTTCCCATAAAAAGAGAAATCTTCAGCTCCGGTTTGCCAGGTGATTGGTAGTACATTTTCTGCACCACCAGCCGCTTTCTGCAAAGAGGCTATTGATTTAGCCACTAATTTAGGGTCATTATAGGTAACCAATGTTTTAGTGTCTATTACAACTTCAGCAGTAGCGCCACTTGCTTCAGCTATTTTAATAGCTGTTTGTGTAATTCGCTGATGGATATCTTTTTGCATTTGGTCGTCTAAAGTTCTAATAGTGCCTTCTAAGATTGCTTCTTCAGGAATAATATTAGCTCTTACACCAGCATTAATCTTACCCACTGTGATAACTGCAGGCGCTTTAACAATATCTGTTTGTCTACTAACAATGGTTTGTAAAGCTTGAATAATCTCTGCGCTTACTACAATTGGATCAACTGATTTCCATGGACTAGCCCCATGGCTTTGTTTTCCTTTAACCTTTATTGTGAACCAGTCTGAGGATGCCATAAATGACTCTGGTTTATAATAAATTTTTCCTAAATCTCCGGAAGAGGAAATATGTATTCCATAAACCGCATCAACTTTCGGATTATCTAATGCACCTTCTTTGATCATTAAAGGTGCTCCACCTTCTTCATCACCAGGAGCACCTTCCTCTGCAGGCTGAAACAGCAATACAACTGTTCCTTGAATATCTTTTTTGATTTTACTTAAAACTTCTGCTGCACCCAATAACATAGAAATATGGGTATCATGTCCACATGCATGCATTACCGAAACCGTATTTCCTAAATAATCGCCTTTTGCTTTTGATCGAAAACTGAGTTCATTTCTTTCTTCAACCGGAAGTCCATCTATATCTGCACGCAAAGCTACTACGGGGCCAGGCTTGCCTCCTTTTAATACACCCACCACACCAGTTTTGGCAACTATACGAGTTTCAATTCCCCATTCCTTCAATAAAGTTTCAATTTTTTTACAAGTGTTGAATTCCCTGTTGCTTAATTCAGGATTTTCATGGAAGTATCTTCTCCAACTAATCACTTTAGGTGTTTCTTCCTTTAAGAGTTGCTCTAGATTAGCAGGATTGGTTTGTGAATTGCCAACAATAGCAGTTGCAAGCATTAAACAGAAAAAAAATGTCTTTTTCATTTGGTTGGTTTTATCTTGTACTTGAAAGGTACAAAAAATAAGTATTATTTATATTCACCCAATACATCTCTTAAACAATCAGCAATTTCACCAAGTGTACATAGGTTTTCTACAGCACTTATTACCAATGGCATAAGATTTTGAGTGGAAGAAGCTGCAATACTTATCGCTTTTAAACTTTCAGCAACTTTTTCGGGATTCCTATTTGATTTTAAAACAGCAATTTTTTCGGATTGAATGTTTCTTATCTTGTCATCAACTTTAAAACCGGGAATAGGTGTTTCTTTATCAACTGTAAATTTATTAACTCCTACAATTATTTTCTCCTGCTTCTCAATCTTACATTGATATTCATATGCACTTTTGGCAATTTCATCTTGCATAAAGCCATTTTCAATTGCACTTACACTTCCACCCATGTCATCAATTTTTTGTATTAACTCCCAAGCTTTTTGTTCTACATCATTTGTAAGAGATTCAATAAAATAACTTCCGGCTAAAGGGTCTACCGTATCTGCAGCACCACTTTCAAAAGCTACAATTTGTTGTGTTCTTAATGCTATTCTGGCAGCATCTTCTGTCGGAAGACTGAACGCTTCGTCGAACCCATTTGTGTGCAGGCTTTGAGTGCCACCTAATACTGCCGCCATGGTTTGAATAGTAACTCTGCTTATATTATTTAAAGGTTGTTGGGCTGTAAGCGTTGCACCACCTGTTTGTGTATGAAACCGAAGCATTAAAGCTTTTTCGTCGATTGCCCCTAACTCTTTCATTATTACGGCCCACATTTTACGTGCGGCCCTGAACTTTGCTATTTCTTCAAATAAATGATTATGGGCGTTAAAGAAAAAAGAAAGTCTTTTACCAAATACATCAATATTCAAGCCTTTTTCTAAAGCGGCTTTCACATAAGCTTTGCCATTGCTTAAAGTGAATGCTATCTCCTGAACCGCGGTACTACCGGCTTCTCTAATATGATAGCCCGAAATTGAAATAGTATTCCATTTGGGTAAGTGTATACTGCACCATTCAAAAATATCAGTTATGATGCGCATAGATGCCTTTGGCGGGTATATATAAGTACCTCTGGCAGCATATTCTTTTAAGATATCATTTTGTATGGTTCCGGCAATATTCTTCAAATTCGCCCCTTGTTTTTTTGCTAATGCAACGTAAAACGCTAATAATATAAATCCTGTAGCATTTATAGTCATTGATGTACTTACTTCTTCTAAATTGATGTCTTTAAAAAGTAGCTCCATATCTTCTAGACTATCTATCGCAACACCTACTTTACCTACTTCTCCCTCTGATAGTTCATGATCACTATCATACCCAATCTGTGTGGGTAAATCAAATGCAACACTCAAGCCCATTACTCCTTGACTCAATAAATAGTGATATCTTTTATTACTCTCTTCGGCAGTAGAAAAACCGGCATACTGGCGCATAGTCCAGAGTTTACCCCGATACATGTCTTCCTGTACCCCTCTGGTATATGGAAATGCTCCCGGTAGTTCAATTGTATGATTAGGAATATCCTGTGCTGTGTAAGTTTGCTTAATTTCAATCTCGCTATCGGTAATTATTTTTTTGGTATTCATCATTTAGTGGGGAAATTATAGATGTTTTTTTGCCTCAAAGCTTAAAGCTTCACTAACAAGTTCATGAAGATTAGCCTTAGGTTCATTCATTAAATAGTTGAGTATACTTTTTTTCAGATCAAATGAATTAGCATCGCCGGGCAACAATTCTCCTATTTGATTGATTGTTAAAATATTTTTTTCTTTAAGATTTTTAACTGCATGCCAAACTTCAGGGCTAACATATATCTGTTGCGTAACATTATAATCAAACTCATCCTTAATGCTCTTACACAGCACTTGTTGCATTTCTTTGGAAGATAGCCCTTCACCAGTTGTACGACTGATTAAGTTGGGCAATGAAATTCTATCTACAAGCAATATTAAACGTTCGTAAGCCTGTAATTGTAACTGATTAGAGCTATTTGTTGCCAGAGAGGAGCTTTTAGCAGTGTTTTTTTGAGGTTGAATAAATAAATAATAAATTAATATACCTGTAATTAAAATGCCCCCTAAAATAGTATAGATAGTATTGCTTTCCATTAAACTGATTATTTTATCGAAGTTAAGGAATAATGGTATTGGTATAGTATTGGCAGTAGGCGATAGATACTCAAAATTATCGGTATGCAGGGTTAGATTAATTTCTATTATCGAAAACAGGTTTCAATAAAACCTTATCCAAAATCGTAACTTTGTGATATTAAATAAGTATATATGCCCACAACTATATCAATAGAAGCACCTGTTAAACTAACATCGAGTGCAATTAGTGAAATTAAGCGATTGATGAA
>JBIIAP010000001.1:0-35506 GCA_044239855.1 Sediminibacterium sp.
CAATAGCAAAAAGCTCAAAAGCTATGACTTCTAAAGTAATTAAATTTTTAGACAGGCACATCAACTCATCGTTACCAATCTCAATTACCAATTGATGACTGGAACCTGGGATGGTATTTTCATTATATATTCCTATCTTTTTAACGACCATTTGTCTTAATTATCTGCAAAATAAATAAAATTCATCGCCTTTAAGAATCAAACTACATCAAACTTCAATTTATTATCTTTACCGTTCATATGAGCAGCACAAATTCCAATTTACATCTTCAAGTTGATACCAATAGTAAACAAATTCTCCGAATTGCCTTACCTATATCAGCCGCCATCATTGTTCCTCAAATAAATTTTATTACTAATAATATTTTTTTAGGTGGGCTGGGTCAAAAGGAATTAGGCATTGCAGGTATTACAGGAGTGTATTATTTGCTTTTTGCGGTTGTTGGAAATGGCCTGAATAGTGGACTTCAGGCATTAATTTCCAGAAGGGCTGGTGAAAACAAAGTAGATGAAATTGGGGTACTATTCTGGCATGGAGTTAGAATCGCGCTATTTTTTGCCTTATTCGGGTTTCTATTAACCAAATATATAGCCCCTACTGTATTAGGTTGGTCTTTGCATGATGCAGCGGGTGTAAATATTGCGGTTAGTTTTTTGTCGATTCGAATTCTTGGTTTGCCCATATTATATGTTTATCAGATGCGAAATGCTTTACTGGTTGGTACAAATCAAAGTAAATATTTGATTTTTGGTACTGCTGCAGAAGCTATTGTTAATATCATTTTAGATTACGGGTTTATTTATGGGAAGTTAGGGCTACCCAATTTAGGTTTTAATGGTGCTGCATATGCTTCCATTATAGCTGAACTAACTGGATTATTTGCTGTATTTGGTGTTATAAGGATAATGGGGATCAGCAAACAATTACATTTATTTAAAAAAGTAACCTACCAAAAAAAGTATTTTAGATTAATACTCAATCAGTCTTACCCATTGATATTGCAACATACGATCAGTATAATGAGTTGGGAATATTTTTATATTTTGATTGAGCATCATGGCACTAGAGATTTAGCCATATCGAATACTATGCGAAACCTTTTTGGTTTCTTTGGTTGCTTTACCTGGGCTTTTGCTGCCACAACCAATACCATGGTAAGCAATGTAATTGGACAGGGTAAACGGGAGGAAGTAATACCTCTAATCTATCGAATCCTTAAATGGAGCGTTGGATTTGCTGTAGTGGTATTTATATTGCTAAATATATCTCCCCGAACATTTTTAAGTATATATGGTCAGGGAGAAGATTTTATAACAGCTGCAATTCCGGTCATGAGAATCGTATCTATAGCAATGATTTTAATGTCTATTTCAGTTGTTTGGGTAAATGCAGTTACCGGAACAGGTAATTCTAAAATGAATTTATACACCGAATTAGCAACTATAGTTTTCTACGTAGTCTATGTTTATATAGTCTTGGAAAAGCTCAATATGTCGATTTCCTGGGGTTGGCTAAGTGAATGGGTTTATTGGTCTGTAATGTTAATCCCTTCATTTTGGTATATCAATAGTAACCGTTGGAAACAAATAAAAATTTAACCTTTTAAATTATTTATTAAGTCTACGTATTGTTGCATGGCAGTGTCTTTCGTTAAGCCTTTTAATTTAGACCAGGCATCATGTTTGAATTTTGCAACAAAATCAAATGCATTAGCCGGTCCATCTGAATTTGCATCACCTTCTGTTGCCTGCTTATATAGCGCATACAATTTAAGTAATGTATCATTATCTGGTTTTTCAGCAAGTAATTTACTGTTTAAGATTGCTTCTTGAAATAAGTCTTTAAGTTCCATGAATTCAGAGGTTTATTTAATTTAATTTAATGTAGACAGCAATTTAGCACCTTCTTCTTTAATAGCAATATATTCAGTATTTCTATTAGGTAGTTTGGTTAATTTATTTAATGTTTCAATGGCTGACTGATTTTGATTGTTGGCAATATAAGCTTTACCTAAATCTAAATATGCAGGTGCAAAATAGGGTTCTAATGATTTAGATTTTTCCATGTATAAAATGGCTTTGTTCAAGTCACCATCTGGTAGTCCTCCATATAGTAATTTTACGGCTACTTTTTTAAACCCTGAAAGCGATACCATTTCTAGATGCCATTTACCTAAAGTATAATTAGCTCTTGCATGATTAGGGTTGATAATCAATGCCTTATCGGCATATACTTTAACATCTTTAACCAGGTTAACAATTTTTTTATTGTCAGATTCAATATCAGTTAATTTCCCGGAAACCATTGAAATTAAATAATTCGCATCGGCATTATTCGCATCAGCTTGAATTGCTTTATCGGCAAAGCTTTTAGCTGTTTCAAAATAAAGACGTTTATTGTTTTTATCTTTTTGATTTCCACCTAATAATACATTTAACTCGGCAGCTTTACCCAATGCTTTGATGTTAAATGGCGCTATTGATAAAACTTGTTTATATTTTTCCAGTGCTTCCGGTTCTTTTAATAGTTTTTCGAAGCTTTCTGCTTCTTTTAATAAACCGGTTAGGTCTTGTGCACTTACGGATAAAAATAAAGTACTCAATAAAGTAATGAACATTAATTGACTAAAACGATTCATATTATTTTCTTTGAATAGTAAATGATACGCCTACACTGCCCTGAAAATTTTCAATTGGTGGGTTTATTTTGTCGATTGAAATAAAAACAGCAGTAGCAAGTGGAAATTGTTGTAGAATTTCCGTGGCAGTTTCTGTTGCTATTGTTTCTAATAATGGTGTTGGAATGGCCATTTTTTTAGCCACCAATTCATATACAGATACATAGTTGATGGTATTATTGATATCTGTAAAATTAAGGTTTGAAGGAGTACAAGTAACCTCCAGATTCACTTCAAATTCACCACCAACCTTAGTTTCTTCCTTATATATCCCATGAAAAGAGAAGAAACGTACATTTTTTAAATGAATTTGAAGGGAATGTGTCATTAGATGATTGCTGTTATAATTATGTAAATTAATGCATCCCTTTAGCCGTTAGATATCTTTCTGCATCAAGTGCTGCCATACATCCACTTCCAGCTGCCGTTACAGCTTGTCTGTAGTTTTTATCCTGCACATCACCAGCTGCAAAAACACCTGCTACATTAGTTTTGGTAGTTCCGGGTTGGGTAAGTATATAACCTGTTTCATCCATAGTAATCCAGTTCTTAAAAATATCGCTATTAGGTTGATGGCCTATAGCAACAAAAAATCCACTAATTGGTATTTCTTGAGATTGTTGCGTTTGATTATTTTTTATCCTAACAGCTTCCACTTTTTTATCTCCCAAAATCTCTTCGGTATCTGTATTCCAGTATACATTAATATTAGGTGCATTCAATACGCGATCCTGCATTACCTTACTGGCTCTCATTTTATCCTTTCTGATAAACATGTGAACCGTATTACAAAGTTTAGACAGGTATAAAGCTTCTTCTGCAGCAGTATCTCCTGCCCCAACAATGGCTACATCTTTTCCTTTAAAGAAAAAACCATCACAAACAGCGCAAGCACTTACACCAAAACCATTTAATCGTTGTTCACTTTCCAACCCTAACCATTTTGCAGATGCTCCTGTAGAAATAATTACGCTATCGGCATGAATTTCTTTTTCTTCATCAATCCATATCTTATATGGGATGGCGCTGAAATCAACCTTAGTAGCTAAGCCATAGCGAATATCAGCTCCCATTCTTGCTGCTTGTTTTTCAAAATTAACCATCATTTCAGGGCCTTGAATTCCATCGGGATAACCAGGATAGTTTTCTACTTCTGTAGTTATGGTTAATTGTCCGCCAGGCTGAATACCTTGATATAAAACAGGTTTCATATTTGCACGTGCTGCATAAATTGCAGCAGTGTAACCTGCCGGACCAGAACCTATAATTAATACTTGTACTTTTTCTATTATTGATTGATCCATTTTATTTGTTATTTTCTATTTATTAAAATTTTAAGAGACACAATTTAACGAAGAATAGTAAAAGACTTTTACTATTTTGGAATAATTATATTTTTGTACTGAACAGCATAGCCACAGAATGCCCCTAAGCCCCCATTGCTAATATTGCCTATAACTACACCTGGTGAAGCAAATGGATTACCCACAGACTGAAAAGTATATTCCCATGTACGCCAAAATTCATAAGTTGATTTATTAATATTACAAAACTTAACTGTAATGGTATCTCCCTTTTTAAAAAATGCCAAATTTTCTCTTTCTAATATTTCATTTTTATTGACCCCTTTAGCTAAATCAACTTGATAACTTTTACCATCTACTACATTGTCATCATAAACACTATTATAACCAGGATAAAAATCTTTTGAATTAACTTTTGTAAAGTATCGTATATAATTTCCTAAACCCGGTGGATCAAATATTTTAACACTTAATACCACAAAGCTATCATTAGCCGGTCTATTAGGAACAGGTCTGTACCAGATTGAATCAATTGTTTTAGTGAGATTTGGAATAGTGGTCTCACTTTTGTAGGTATTCCCATTTAATTCAACAGTTAATTGATAAGTCTTACCAAATTCACCTTTTATATTTTCTAAAGGATTTAATATATCGTTTGAATAAAAACCTAATTGATATCCTTTAGCAATATCCATTGCATAATATTTGAGTTGAATTGTCTTAGTACCATCATTAAGCATCACTTTAGCATTATTAATAATGGAATTAACTAAATCAGTTGAATCCAACACAGAAAAATAATTCAAAGAATTAGATAGCACAATAATTGGAGGTTGATTGTATTCAATTTGTGCATCAACCACCAACTTAGGTGCTTGCACAATGGGAGTTATTTTTATATCTTTTTCACAACTAATAAAAAAGAATAATAATAAAGAAATTTTAATTAATCTAAAACATTGCATGATTATGATCAATTTAAGTATAAAAAATCAATCAAAAACGCCTCTGGAAAGCAGAGGCGTTTTTGAAAATATTGAATTACGATTACAAAAAATAATTACCCCAAATATGCTTTAAGCGCATTGCTGTAACGAGCTTTTTGTAAACGCTTAATTGCGCGCTCTTTAATTTGACGAATCCGTTCTTTTGTTAAATCATATTTCATTCCAATTTGTTCGATAGTAACACCATTTTCACCATCTAATCCAAAATATGCATTTACAATTTCTGCTTCTCTGGGACTCAATGATTTTAATACTCTACGAATTTCATCTCTTAATGAATCCTTCATTACATCTTCATCTGTATCATCAGAACCTTCCAATAAATCACCCATAGCAACATCTTCTGCTTCATGAACCGGTGCATCTAATGAGGTATGACGGGTATTACTTTGGAATATATTGTTGATTTCAGTTTCACTCATTTCAAGAATATCGGCTAATTCTTCCGTAGAAGGTTCACGCTCATGTTCTTGTTCAAAAGCCATATAAGCTTTATTGGCTTTGTTATAAGTTCCAATTTTATTTTGAGGCAAACGAACTAATCTACCCTGTTCCGCTAAAGCTTGTAAAATAGATTGACGAATCCACCAAACAGCATAAGAAATAAACTTAAAACCTTTGGTTTCATCAAAACGCTGAGCAGCCTTAATCAATCCAAGATTACCTTCATTAATAAGATCACTCAATGAAAGCCCCTGATGCTGGTATTGCTTGGCAACGGAAACCACAAAACGTAAATTGGCTTGCACCAATTTATCTAATGCAAACTGATCTCCCATTTTAATCTTCTGCGCCAAAGTAGTTTCCTCTTCGGGGTTGATCATAGGGATTTTTGAAATTTCCTGTAGGTACTTTTCTACTGCCTGGGAATCTCTGTTGGTAATCTGAGTTGCGATTTTGAGTTGCCTCATAGCTGATTTTTGCTTTAGTATGCAAAATTACAATTTTTACCTGAATTTTGTAGTGATATTATCTAAAAAAAAGCCAATATTAAATTTATTATGATTGATTTCCGTTCTGATACCCTAACCAAACCAACCCCTAATATGTTATCTGCCATGAACAATGCCATTGTAGGTGACGATGTATTTGGGGAGGATCCTACAGTAAATGAATTAGAAAAATTCTGTGCCGAATATTTTGGTATGGAATCCGGACTTTTCTGCCCAAGTGGAACTATGACCAATCAAATAGCCATAAAATGTCATACTAAACCGGGCGAAGAATTGATCTGTGATCACTTATCTCATGTCTACTTATATGAGGGAGGCGGTATTGCATTTAATTCCGGTGCTTCAGTTAGGTTAATTGAGGGTAATTATGGTAGAATTTCTGCTGATCAAGTATTGCAATCCATCAACAATCCCGATGATGTTCATAGACCAATTAGTTCATTAGTAAGTTTAGAGAATACTGCTAATAGAGGTGGCGGTTCATGTTATGAATTTACTGATTTTCAAGCTATTAAAGAGGTTTGTTTACAAAATAATTTGAAGCTGCATTTAGATGGAGCAAGATTATTTAATGCTTTGGTTGCTAAAAAGGATAATCCATTAGATTACGGTAAAACATTTGATTCTATTTCAATTTGTTTGAGTAAGGGTTTAGGCGCTCCGGTTGGTAGTGTGCTATTAGGGAACAAAGATTTTATTCGCCAGGCAAGAAGATTTCGTAAGGTTTTTGGTGGTGGTATGCGTCAAGCAGGATTTATTGCTGCTGGTGCGCTTTATGCAATTAAGTATCATGTTGAAAGACTTGCAGAAGATCATCATCATGCACAATTAATAGCTGATGCACTTCAAGAAAAAGATTTTGTAAGAAATTTATTTCCGGTAGAAACTAATATCGTCATTTTTGAAGTTAACGGAAGATATTCTGCTAAAGAATTATCGCAAGTTTTAGCTGAAAAAGGGATATTAGTAATAGCAATGACCCCTACTATAGTACGGATGGTAATGCATTTGGACGTTAATTCAGATATGATTTCCCAAACTATTAGGGTAATTCAATCGTTATAAGTACCTTTGGTGTATAAAAATTTATATTTTTAATTAAGAAATTATGTTGGCTCGCATAAATCCTACGAACACACAGGCTTGGTTTTTATTAAAAAAACATTTTGAAGATGAGATGAATCGCAAACACATGCGTGATTTATTTGCTGTAGATTCAGACCGTTTTAATAAATTTTCTATCACATTAGATCAAATGATATTTGATTACTCCAAAAACATCATTGACTCTAAAACTTTACAGTTACTCTTACAACTTGCAGAAGAATGTCAATTAAAAGAAGCTATACATGAGCTATTTGCTGGTATTAAGATTAATGAAACTGAACATAGATCAGTGTTACATACTGCGTTAAGAAACTTTTCGGATATGCCTATTTTGGTAGAAGGAAAAGATATTATGCCCAAAATCGCAAAAGTGCAACGTCAAATGCAGGCTTTTTGTGAAAACATTCACAACGGAATGTGGAAAGGCTATACCGGAAAAAATATAAAGTATATTGTTAATATCGGGATTGGAGGTAGTGATTTAGGTCCAGTAATGGTTACGGAAGCCCTTAAACCTTACTGGATTAAGGGTATTTCCACTTATTTTGTCAGCAATATAGATGGTACACATATTGCAGAAACACTCAAAAAAGTAAATCCGGAAGAAACGCTTTTCCTAATTGCCTCCAAAACCTTTACTACTCAAGAAACTATGACCAATGCACATACAGTTCGTGCCTGGTTTTTAGAACATGCAAAGGAGGAGAAACATATAGCAAAACATTTTGCAGCATTGAGTACTAATGAAGAAATGGTGACTGCTTTTGGAATTGACAAAGTCAATATGTTTGAATTTTGGGATTGGGTTGGCGGTAGATATTCATTGTGGAGTGCCATTGGTTTGTCGATTGCGCTTACTATTGGCTACGAAAACTTTGATGCATTATTAAAAGGCGCTTCAATTGCTGATGAGCATTTTAGAAAAGAAAAATTTGATAAAAACATACCGGTTCTAATGGCATTAATCGGAATTTGGTATACTAATTTCTTTGGTGCACAAAGTGAAGCTATATTACCATACGATCAATACATGCATCGTTTCGCGGCATATTTTCAACAAGGTAATATGGAAAGTAATGGTAAAAGTGTTGATAGAAGCGGTAATATAGTAAACTATGCAACTGGTCCTGTAATTTGGGGCGAACCAGGCACCAATGGTCAACATGCTTTTTATCAACTTATTCATCAGGGTACACTAATGATTCCATGCGACTTTATCGCACCAGCAATAAGTCATAATCCTATTGGTGATCATCATCTAAAATTATTATCCAATTTCTTTGCTCAAACTGAAGCTTTAATGAATGGGAAATCCGAGAATGATGTAAAGGTTGAAAGTATGAAAGCTGAAAAGTCAGACGAAGAAATCAAAAAAATTACGCCATTTAAAGTTTTCGAGGGTAATAAACCAACCAATTCATTTTTAATCAAAGAAATTACGCCTACCTCTTTGGGTATGTTAATTGCTTTATATGAGCATAAAATATTTGTACAAGGGGTGATTTGGAATATTTTCAGCTTTGATCAGTGGGGTGTTGAATTGGGTAAACAAATGGCTAATAAAATCCTTCCAGAATTAATGAATGAAGAACCTGTTTCAGAACATGACCCTTCAACCAATGGATTAATTAATGCCTTTAAAGAATACAGAAAGAACGCTTAAGGAAATATGCAGGACTTTATTATCAGACCAATTCAACCGGAAGATAATGTTTTAATTGCAAGCATTATCAGAGCTTCTCTTACCGAGTTTGGTGCGAATAAACCCGGTACTGTTTATTTCGATTACAGTACGGATCATTTATTTGAATTATTTCATTCAGCACCCATAAGTGCTTATTATGTTGCATTAAAAGATCAAAAAATAATTGGAGGTGCTGGCATATACCCTACTGCTGGTTTACCGGCTAATACCTGTGAACTGGTAAAAATGTATTTAGTAAAAGAGGTACGAGGACAAGGAATTGGCAGAAGAATGATTGATTATTGCTTAAATGTTGCCAAAGAAAAGGGGTTTGAGCAAGTATATCTTGAAACAATGCCCGAATTAAATAAAGCAGTAAGTGTGTATGAAAAATTTGGATTTAGCTATCTAAATGGTCCAATGGGAAATAGCGGTCACAATGGTTGTGACATTTGGATGATCAAACAACTTTAGTTACCACAATTTTCTCGGACATAGATCACCCCATTTGTTTCCTAATAAAAATCCTATTAAAATTTCGTGCGTTCCTTTGCTAACAGTATTTAAAACAGAGGTTTGCAAATCATAAGAGTATCCAATATTTATTGAATTGTTCAAATTAACCCCTATCATTCCCGCAAAACCATCTTTTAAACGATAGGAACCTCCTAGCCAAATCAGGTCCTGGTATTGAAACTTTGCATTTAAGTCTAACCCAATTGGTAATGGATTAATATACCTGATGAGTGTGGAGGGAAGTAAGGAAACATCGTCGGACAATTGAATTCGATATCCTGCACTTAAAAATATGTGGGGAATTAATTTTCCTTGAGTTAATGATACGGAGTTGTTAGAAAATGCAATATTCTGAGGAATAATCTGTTGTGCTGCTAATCCAACGAAATAATTCTTGGAATACAACCAAAGACCAGCGCTCACATCTGGTTTAAATGTATTGATAACTCCACTCCCAGAAACTGCCGGATCAACATTTACCGATCCGAAATTTAGTTTGGAAGCATCTAAACTAATATTAGTTACTCCTACAGAAATTCCCGCTGATAAATTAGTTTGTGGGGAAATACCCAGATGATAAGCATAAGTTCCATAGGCAGCGAAACGATTTAAAGGCCCTGTCCTATCATTTAATATAGTAAGTCCTGCGCCATGATGAGGTGCAGCAGCAGTATAATCTTGCCAATATGCTTCTCCCCTTGGATTTTCACCTCTAGCTCTAAAACTAGTTGCTGTTTCTCTGCCGTAATCATTTTTACTTAATGGCCCATGCATGGTAATATAAGTGGTTACCGGTGCATCTTGTATGCCAACCCATTGCATGCGATGACTTGCTTTTACGTCCCAATAATTTTCAATACCAGCAACCGCAGGATTAATAATATAATTATTCATTATATATTGTGTGTAATATGGACGTTGTTGGCCATCAACATTCAGTATATGTAACACTATAAAAAATATAAATAAAAGCCTACCCTTCATTTCTTAACGTATTATAGTAACAGAACCGGAAATGATTTTGCTTCCGTTTCTTGGATTAATAATATAATAATATGTGCCGACCGGTAAATTTTTTCCTTCAAAAGTTCCGTTCCAATTTACTGCATTTCCATTATGTTTAAATACAATTTGTCCAAATCTATTGATGATCTCTACAGTGGCATTGGGGTAACTATCTAATTCCTTTATGCTCCAATAATCATTCAGTCCATCTCCATTAGGAGAAAAAGCATTCGGAATACTCATTTCTTTTTCTACTTTAATAAAGATATAATCATTTGATATACAGCCTTCTGTAGAAGTTACTTTAAGCTTATATAGAATATTGTCTGTTGCTGTAGTTATAGGATTTACAATGTTGGTACTTGATAAAAAAGTACCCGGATTCCATTGGTAACTCAATCCATTTCCATAAACACTAATTGGGTTTAGTGTTAAAGAACCACCTTGTAATAAAGTTAGGGTATCTGTTAAATCAATAATTGGGTTAGGATAAACGGTGACTGACTGATAAAATGTATCACTTAAACAACCCGCTTGATTGATAAAACTTAAGGCTATATTATTTATAGAGTTAGCCGTATCTGTTAGGGGTTGAATGGGATTTATATCTGAGGATTGAACTGTTTTTTCAAAATCCCAATGCCATTGTGCTGATCCACTGGCGTTTGAAAAAGTATTACTTTGATTGCTAAATTCAACTGTATTGCCGGAACATACTGCAGATAAGGACGGAGTGAATTTAGCCTGGGGCTGAGAAAATACTTTAACAATTTTGGGGCTGGAGGCTTTGAAGCAGTTGATTCCTGAATACGCAATAAACTGAATTGAAAAACTATCGGGTATATTACCCGGTACTAAATCAGGATATTTATTGGTAAAAGAATTTGTAACATTAGGTAAATAGGAAATGGTATCGTTGGGGAATTCTTTCAAATTCCAAATGATTTTATAATTAGTAAATTTTCCTGCGCTGAATAAGCTAGATTTATCCAGAATATTTATAGCTGCGGGTTGACAAATTGGCAAACTATTTTGCACCTCAAAATCGGCATTGTTAACATCCGTATTAAGTACAATTGATTTAGTTATGGAGTCTTTGCACCCGTTGATTGAAGATACCAATTTGATAGTATAAGTATTAGCAGAAGGGTAAATCAAGGTATCTGTTTTCTTAATACTTTCAGCAGGTAGAGCCCCATCAAAGTACCAATTAGTTGAAGTAGGCAACCCATTAACTGGAGTTGTTTCATCTTTTAAAACAATTACATCTTTAATGCAAACATTGGGGGGAGTAAAATTAGCTTTAGGAGAAGGACTGATGGTACAATTTATACTGGTGATATCGCTGGTGCAACCTGTTGCAGTAACTACTTTTAAGGATACATTTTTTACACCGCTTGTACTGTACACTTTAGTTTTTACGATTGCAGGCAATAACGTATCAGATGCCGTCCCGTCATTAAAGTCCCAGATTGCCCATTTCAATTGATTATTCGGACTACTATTTAATACAGTTGTTGTATTGGTGAAATTAATGTTGGTGTTGGTGCAATTGGGTGATGAAAAATTAAAATCAGCAGTGGGCTTATTTGATAAAAGTACAATAGATGATTTGGTAGCATAACATCCTAATTCATTGATTGCAGTAAGTTTAGTAAAAATACTGTCTTTGTTAAATCCCGAAAAAATCATCATAGAGCCAAGTGAATCATCAATAAAAATATCATTTATATCTCTAAACTGCCATTTCCATCTAAATAAAGGGGTACCGGGTGACGTGGTAATATCTCTAAATTTGATAACAGAATCCTTGCATCCGGATGTTATATATTCAAAATCGGCCATTACTGATTCTTTAACTAGAATACTATCTGAATATAAATTTTCAAAGCTGTTACTACAACCTTCGGTAACAATATTTACAGATGAAGCCGTTATAGAAATGGGGATGTAGCCGGTTTTACTTATAGTATACTGTTTAGGTAATTGATAAACATAATAGTTTTTTCCATTTGAATTAGTAATGGTTGGCGTAGGAACAGGAAATATTTCTTCTTTACTATTAGGATTAATGGCAGGATTATCAAAAAAATCGACTACAATTTTATTTACTTCATAAGGTAAACTCAATTGAATTGAAAAGGGAGTTTCTTTGCAGGTTGCCAGATATTGTATATTGTTAGATTCATAAGGATTAACAATTTTTATTGGAGGGTTGTAATCCATTAATTTGGTACCCGCGTTGTATCCATAACTTTCTACATCCCCCATTCCATAAGCAATTGCGATGAAGCCACTATCAGCAGTAATATTATGGCTGGGATTGTTTTCTGTGCTTGCTGTAACATCTTCTTGCAAATAGGCGTATTCAGAATTTAAAATTGGTTTCCAACTTGCAACAGGTGGTTTACCATCAATAGTTAGTTTAGGCGTGTTAGCTTTTTTCATCACTACATTTAAATAATGTTTGATGATATTAGTAACAGGAGGAATTAAATCTTTTCGAGCAGAAACCACGGTAACATTATTGATGGTTTGTTCTAAAGGATTTAATATGATCATTTCGGGATCGCCTGGATTTGTTGGAATTCCATTACTTGAATACGTATTGCTAGCATCACAATCTTGGGGTGTCATATATTGTACAACTAAAATGGGCTGATCGGCATCGATTACATTTGCAATTCCATTTTT
The DNA here is from genome assembly GCA_044239855.1 of Sediminibacterium sp. Taxonomy (GTDB): domain Bacteria; phylum Bacteroidota; class Bacteroidia; order Chitinophagales; family Chitinophagaceae; genus Sediminibacterium. Next base: position 12,949 of record JBIIAP010000001.1, read on the forward strand.
TATTTCATAATATCCATTGGAATCATATGCTGATAGAGATAGTGTTGTACCGTTAACAGTAACTTTAGTAGAAGGATCTTTAACAATAATTCTAAAAATATCAAATTCTCTATTTGAAAAAGGAGCAGTTATATAATGATATCCCCAGGATCTTGAAGGGAATATTTGTTGAAATAAATTGTCACCGGATAAATTTGATGAACAATCAAAGGTAGTCCAATTACTGCCAGAGAATACTGCTAATGGCTTACAAGTATTGTTACCAGTTGAAATACTTTTAATAGTAGATCCGGTCAAATCTTCTTTGGATTGAATTTGGTATACATCTCCCTTATTTAATTTGATTGAATAAACTTCTCCAGTATTCCTGACTATTGTACCAGAACTATTTCCAGTTAATTTAACTTCAACTGTTGTACTATCTTGAACAGCTAGAATAGTAATTTGACTTCTGGCTCCACTAAATGAAGTTTTATTTTGAGGACCATTTACCGATATATATTCCTTACCTAGGACATTTATTGGTAAAATAAGGGAGGATCCTGATCGAGCATTATTCAATAAATGCGCAAAAACAACTATTGGATTTGCTGCTACTACCCTAATTCCTTTTCCTTTAGCTACTGAATCAGCCTGACCATTGTACACGTTGTATTTATTTGGAGAAATCGGTACAATTGTAGCTTTATTAGCGGTAACAACAAACGGAATCACTTGTCCATCTAATTGCACTAAACCGGTTGTATTTTCGGTTGAAGAAATATATAAAGCCATTCTAGAATCAGTACCATCTCTATGGGCAGGATACGCAATCCAGAATTCCTTTCCTTTATTAGAAAAATCCTGTGCATGTATAAATTCCGAGGCACACATTAACCATATAATCATCAACCATTTATACATATAACTATCTATCATTTTATAGCATAAAAAGATTTTACAATATAAGCAATCAACTATTAAATAAAATACAAAGAATACTTAAAATTTAATACTTCAAGTAATTGAAAATACATTAATCTACTAGTTAATAATCGTTACAGATCCACTCATTATATTAAGTCCATTTTTAGGATTAATTACAAAATAATAAGTGCCAACAGGCAATGGCTTTTGATTAAACTTCCCATCCCATGGCGTACTATAATTATCTGAATGGAAAACTTTTTGATTATAGCGATCAAATACATCTATTGAAGCATCCGGGTATCTATTGATGTGTTTAATTAACCAAAAATCGTTGATACCATCTCCATTAGGTGAAAATGCATTGGGCATTTCAGGTGGTTTTAACACCAATATAAAAACATCGTCAGATGCACTACAACCACCTTTTCCACTCACTTTTAGAGAATAAGTAATATCATCAGTAGCCGAACACCATGGATTTTGTTTATAAATATCATCCAACTGCGCACCAGGACTCCAAAAATAACTCAATGCTAATCCGGACACTTCAGGAATCAGTTGAACTTTGTTACCTAAAATCAAGCTAATTTGGTCAGGCAATTTCACTGTTGGATTAGCTATAACGTTAAGACCAGCGCTAACAGTATCACTATTACAACCACTGGCATTCATAGTAAAAAAGTTGATACTTACATAGCCTGAATCTACAAAAGTTTTTTGGAATGAATTATTTGTTTCGATTCCTAAAGTACCCAAATCCCATTTCCATTTCACAGGGATACCTGTTAAACCATCTGTTAAGTCCTTAAAACTTACTTTATCACCAACACATATTTGATTGGCTGATTGATCAATTTTTGCTTTAGGTTGTGGATAAACTTTAATGGTTGCTTCTTTATAATCAGTACAACTCCCCCCTCCAGAATAGACAATGAATCTTATGGTATATTGTTGAGGTTGATTTTGTTGCAAATCGGGATATTGATGTGTAAATACCGTATCGAATTTAGGATAATCGAAGACATCCTTTATTTCAGGGTGATTTAAAAAATCCCAATAAACTTCAATTGTAGTTATATTACCTACAGAGAGGGTTGATTTATTTTTAATACGAACTGCGGAAGGCAAACAAATTGGATCATTATTTTGCACTTCAAAAGCTGCTTTGGGGTCAGATGCATTTACAAAGAAATCTTTTGATAGGGAATCAGTGCAACCATTGTTAGCAGTAACTTTTAATTTAGCAACATATAGCCCCGGAGTTTGGTATTCAATTGACGGATTTTTAATGTTAGAAAAATCGGGTGATCCCAAGTTGAAAGTCCAGTTATATAAAAACTGAGCTTCCGTATTATCAGATATAGAGCTATTGTCAATAAATGAAGCAAATGCATCTGCTAAACAAATTTTAGGGGTATTATACTTAATTACCGGGGTTGGTTTAATTGAAAAAACAGGTTGATAGATATCACTGGCACAACCTGTTTTGCTTCTAACTTTTAAGAAATTATTTTTTATTCCTTCTGTATTAAATTGTCGTGTTTGTAGAATATTAGTTAATAGGGAGTCTGGCGAAGTGCCATTATCAAAAGACCAGATCCAATTTGCAATGATGTTGTTATTTGAACTGTTAGAGTAGGTTGACTGATCAATAAAATCAATTTTAGTTCCAATGCAATTCGGTGATGTAAAATTAAATTTGGCAATAGGCTTATCAGATAATTGAATGGTCTTAACCGTATCAGTAACACAACCATAATCGGTAATAGATCTAAATTTTACAATAGTTGTGTAGTTAGTTAAATTAATGATTGGATGCTGATCATTTGATAAAATCCCATTCCCAAAATCCCAAAACCATTTATAGGTAGATCTGCCAAAACCATTTGTTTCATCACTAAATGAAACAGGTGAATTAACACAACCATTTGTTGCAATAGAGAAATCAGCGATGGGTTGTTGATTAACTTCTATATTATCTTCTATAACCTGCTCATTATTACTACTGCATCCATCAGATATGGTAGTTGTAGCAGAAGCGATAATTTTAACAGGAAATGAACCGGCAGTTTTAAATTCGAACGATTTAGGAATATAATATACATAATATGTTTTCCCATTAAAAGTATAGGAGGAATCAGCCCCACCGAGTTGAGGTCCATTAGGTAGATAGGTATAAGGATTAGTGCCTTTTAGATTATTATTAGCGCCAAAATCTACCACTAATTTATTGGCAGTATATGGCACTGCTATATACATTTTAAAAGGAGTATTTGTACAAGTTGCGGAATAACGAATTCCTGCACTGGCATAATCATTTTTAATATTAATTGGAGGATTTAAATCAACAATATTGGTTCCCGCATTATATCCGTAACTTTCGGCAGCACCAAAACCGTAAGCAATCGCATTAAATCCACTATCGGAATATAGCGAATGAGCTCTACCGGAACTAACGGATAAAATGGCATAGGAATAACTATTATCTCCAGGATGCAAACTAAAGCTACCTGGTAACGGAGCTACACCGTCTAATGTAAAACTATTTATTCCTTCATTTTTAATTATTACGTTAATGAAACTATTCGTTATTTGAAACTGTGAAGCAGAAAATAGGGTTATCTTATTAATTGTTTGTTCAACCGGACTGAGGTAAATCATTTCTGGATCTCCACCACCAGCCGAAGGATTACCTTCCTGATTTTGCGATGTGCAATATTGAGCTACCAAAATAGGATTATCAGCTGTGATTATATTAGGAATAGGATTTCCTCCATTTCCTCCATTTTTAAATTCATAATAAAATTGATTGTTTAAATCTGTTAGCAGATTACCGTTTAACCATACCTTAGTGTTTGGATCTTTTACACAAACTCTATAATAGTTGTTCGGTTGTGAACCTGTGGGTGCTGTTAAATAACGGTTTCCCCATGCATTTGAAGGAAAGGCTTGAGCAAAAAGATTGTCCGCACTTGTTTGAGGATTACCACCAATATTAATTTTACCAGATCCGGAAAATACTGCGATAGGTTTGCACCCCCCATTTACGGACCCTGTACTAATTGACCTTATTTTAGAACCTGTTAAATCTGTACCATAATTTCCGGAAACAATGCCCATAACAGAATATATCTCGCCTTTATTTAAGCTGATAATATTAGGTGTTAATGGGGGTAGATTATTTAAATTTAAGTCACTCGGCGTAATTTCTACTGTAGTACTATCCTCAGTTGCAACAATAAAGAAAAATGAATGTGCATTTTGTTCATTAGATCTTTGCGTATAATTTATGGAATAATAATCTTTCCCTAAAGTATTAGTTGGAAATAATAAAGATGCCCCAGAAATGCTATTATTATAAATGTGTGCATAGGCTACAACGGGTCTATCACTGTAGATATGGATACCTGAATTAAATTTACCTGGTCCTAGTATTCTTGCATCCTGAGATCCACTTTTGGGAATCGGATCACTAATTGTTACTTGATTTGCAGCAACTGTATATTGTCTGGAATATCCCAATCCGGGAATCTCTACCGTTACATTCGCATTTTGGTCAGAGGTTAAATATAAAATTAAATCTTGCGCATTTAAATTATTAGAAGGACTACTTTGCCCCGGTGAATTAACCATTCTCACATGAAAACCGTATCCTAACCAAAAATCTTTTCCTTTATTAGAAAATTCCTGGGCAGTTAAGCTACCAAAATTTACTAAGGCTATAAAACATATGATAACTGGCCGCAAATTCATTCAATATGGTTAAGTGATACTAAAGAACAACTAATTTCACAATTACAATGGAAAATTACAATTTATTAGATGCTGAATTACTGATTTTCGTTGCTTATTAACAAATTAATAGCAGTTGGTCCTGCGCAAAAAAGTAAGTCAATAATACTCATATTCGTTTTAAAGCCAATTCTGTCTTCAAAAACCTGGAGATACTTTAGGTCACCTAGATTTGAATGCTGGTAATTTTTGGGTAAAATCTGATTCCTGTAATCCATAACAGGTGGTAAATAATTTGCTTGAAATGAATCAGTCAGTTGCACATTTAAATTGATTTTGCACTGTTTAAGCAGCCAATTGAGTAATTCCATATTAAGTTCTAATAAGCATTCATGTTTTTTATTTAAGATATTAAACAAGGCATCTCTATAATATTCAAAAAATGGAGCCCGATTATAACAAGAATCAATGGTACGTTTATGCTGAATAATCCAATTCTCCCGATAAGATATTTTTACAGCATGCATCAATTGTTTATGGTTTCTCCCATTTTCTATGGGTACAGTTAGCTGAATTAGTCCATTTGCACCAGGTATCACCGTTCTATTTCTAAAACTCATTTTTACAAAATAATCATGCGCTTCGATTTGAATATTATCATATTCAAATAATTTTTTATAATAATTAATAGTTCCAAAGTATTGACATTCAATTAGTATACTACTCATATTAAATATTTTAATTATTTTATTACAGATCATTAAAATTCAAATAACTATCAAAACCAATTAATAAAAATACATACTTAACAAAATAGTTTAATGAAAATTTGTAACCAATTTTTTACAAATGAATTAATACAATAGTTTTGAACAAATAATAGCATTGAAAACGAAATTACTCTTTATAACTGTAGGTTTATTTATAATAAATTCTTGCAGTAAACCTAAAGAATTTGAATACAGAGATATTAAAAACATTAAAATCAACACAATTGGTTTTAATCAATCAAAACTCACATTTGATTTGGTTTATTATAACCCCAATAATTTTGGGCTAAATCTATATAAAGCCAATAGCGATTTATATATCGATGATCTGTATTTTGGGAAATTTCAATTAGACACATTGATGCGTATAAACAAAGCAACTGAGTTTATTTTGCCCTTATCTATTGATGTTGACATGAAAAACCTATTGAAAAACTCAGTAAAATTGATGTTTAATCAAGAAGTTAATATACGAGCAAAAGGAACAGTTAAGATTGGCAAATCGGGCATTTCTACCAATGTACCATTTAATTATACCACTAAAAAAAGTCTAGCCATTTTTTAGTTAACCGGTTGAATATGACAAGGTCTATTAGGTTTGGGTCCGCCCCCTTCTTCAGCTCGTTTACATATGGGAGGCAACTTATTATAAGATTCCGGATTTGCTTTCTCCTCATTCGCATCAAATCCGGCATTATTGATGGCTGCTTTAATCATACTTTCATCCGTTCTGTCCGGCCAATATTGCACTTTAATTTCACCAATTAATACATTTATTTTCCATTGAATCATACCGCTCTCCATTCCGGATTTATTCTCCACTATCAGGTATTTATCTAACCGATCTTTACACTCCCAACACTTAAGATTCGAAGATTTAATAGTTACCCACAATGGTTTTGCAGATTGAGCATTTAATAAATTAATGGAAAAAGCTAAAAAAAGAATAAACCAATATTTCATGTGTACAAATTAAATGAGTTGAATAGATTGTATTGAATAGATTGTATTGAATTGAATTGATGATTAAATCCCTGACCAGCTTGCCGGGTCTTTAATCCAACTCATCAATGCTGCTTTATCACTATCGGATACCATTCCTTTTTCAATAGCCAATTCAATCATTGTGGCATAATTGGTTAATGATTTTAAAACAACTCCGGCTGCATCAAAGTTTTTCACTGCAATATCAAATCCATAGTTAAAAATAGATACCATCCCAACTATGTCCACTTCAGCTGCTTTAAGCACATCCACCACTTGCAAACTACTTTTCCCGGTAGAGATTAAGTCTTCTACTACAAGAATTTTTTGCCCTTTTGTATAGTTTCCTTCAATCTGATTGCCCAATCCATGTTCTTTTGGTTTAGGACGTACATAAATAAATGGTAGTTTAAGTTGATCTGCTGCCATAGCGCCCCAAGGAATGCCCGCAGTTGCAACACCAGCTAAAGATTCAGCTTCCGGAAAACTTTCAAAAATAACATTACATAATTCACTTTTAACAAAGTCTCTGATATAAGGGAATGACAAAACTTTACGATTATCACAATAAATTGGACTTTTCCAACCACTTGCCCAAGTAAAAGGTGCATTCGGACTCAATTTAACAGCTTCTGCCTGTAATAATTTTTCTGCAACTGCTTTTTCATTTGTCATACTGCGAAAGTAAACCGATTTTTGAATTGTAAATGAATATTTTACCCGATTTTAAGCATATGAAAGAGAAAAAAAAGATAATAGCTGCCGGTGGGTTGGTTTTAAACGAGGATAAAGAAATTTTGATGATATTCAGAAGAGGATTTTGGGATTTACCGAAAGGGAAACTTGACCCGGATGAAACAATTGAACATTGTGCTTTGAGAGAAGTACAAGAAGAGACAGGTCTAATTAATGTAACGCTAGGCCAATTTTTGACCATTACTTACCATGAATATTTTGATACCTATTTACAGGAAGAGGTTATTAAAGAAAGTCACTGGTATTGCATGGTTGCAACAAGTAAACAACCCCTTATTCCACAATCTGAAGAAGACATTACCGAAATCAAGTGGGTTAATCCATCTGATTTAAAAGAATGTTTGCAAAATACCTATCCAAATATTAAAGAAGTGTTGGCTGTTTTTTCTTCAATACAGCCACTGTAATACGGCTTATGCAAATTAATTTTTCTGACTGATCATATATTTTAATTTCCCAAACATGCGAATTAGAGCCAAGGTGAATGGGTTTAGTTATACCGGTCACCAATCCTTCACGCACGCTTCGTAAATGGTTGGCATTTATTTCCTGACCTACACAAACATATTCATTTAAGTCTACAACTAATGCAGCTCCAACACTACCCAGGGTTTCCGCCAAAACAACTGAAGCCCCTCCATGTAGTATACCAAATGGCTGTTTCGTTCGATGATCTACAGGCATGGTTGCTTTCAAGTAATCTGAGCCAATTTCAGTAAACTGAATACCAAGAAAATCACCCATGGTGTTTTTACCCATGTTATTAAAATCAGCAAGTACCAAATCATTTTTAAACCAAATACTCATAGCAACTCAATATTATATTAAAGGGAATGAATAACCGCATCGGGTAAAAAAGGAGAAGCATTTCCTCCATTTCTAATAATATCTCTAACAATGGTGGATGCTACGGATGTATATTTAGGTTCACCAGTTAAGAAAATGGTTTCTATTTTCTTATCCAATGTTCGATTAGCATCCGCAATAGTTTTTTCGTACTCGAAATCGCTTACATAACGAATTCCACGTAGAATAAATCGCGCGCCAATAGATTCACAAAAATTAACTGTAAGTCCTTCATATACCGTACTTTCTACTTTTGGCTCATCCTTATAAATTTCATTCACCCACGCCATCCGTTGATCGGCACTGAACATAGGACTTTTGGAAGAATTAATTCCTATACCTACTACAATTTTATCGAATAGTGGCAAAGCGCGATTAATAATATCTGTATGGCCCAGAGTAACCGGATCAAATGTGCCGGGAAATAAACATATACGTTGCATAAACAGGAATTGAATTTTAATTTAATTAATCATTCTCACGACCGGCAAGTAAATACAATGCTGCCATTCTTACGGCAACCCCATTTTCTACCTGATTTAAAATAATGGAAAAAGGCCCATCAGCTACGTCACTATCTAACTCCACTCCCCTATTGATTGGCCCAGGATGCATTATCACAATATCTTTTTTTAACTGCGCTAACATACTTCTTTTTATACCATATGCTAAATTATATTCTCTTAGTGAAGAAAATAATGGTTGATTTTGTCGCTCTAATTGAATGCGTAACACGTTTGCTACATCACACCAGTGCAATGCTTCTTGTAAATTATAAGTAACATTAACACCTAGTGCCTCAGAAATATATTTTGGTATCAATGTTGGTGGACCCACCACTAATATTTCAGCACCCATTTTCTTCAATAAGTAGATATTGCTTAATGCTACTCTACTGTGCATAATATCACCAATAATAGCCACTTTTAAGCCTTCTAATTTACCAAACTTTTCTTTCATTGAAAAAGCATCTAATAATGCCTGTGTGGGATGTTCATTAATGCCATCACCTGCATTTACAATAGCTGCAGGAATATGTTTTGCTAAAAAGTGAGGAGCACCGGATGCACTATGGCGCATTACTACCATATCTACCTTCATACTTAAAATATTATTCACCGTATCAAGCAAGGTTTCTCCTTTTGCTGCAGATGAGCTACTGGCAGTAAAATTAAGCACATCAGCAGATAGTCTTCTTTCTGCCAACTCAAAAGACATTCTGGTTCTTGTAGAATTCTCGTAGAATAGATTTACAATAGTGATGTCTCGTAAAGAAGGGACTTTTTTTACCGGTCGGTTTAAAACCTCTTTAAATTGCTCTGCAGTGGAAAGAATAAGATTAATATCCTCTTTTGTGAGATCTTTAATACCAAGAAGGTGTTTGGTAGATAGTTTCATTAAAATTCAAATATAGTAGTTTACATTAAAATAACTTCGTCTTTTTCTTCATTTCCTCGCCAATTTACTTTAACTCTATCTGTTAATATTGTATCAATTGCTTTACCGGCAAAATCTGGTTGTATGGGCAATTCACGGCTGAATCTACGATCAATAAGCACACAAAGGGAAACTTTTGAAGGTCTGCCGAAGTCTAATAAAGCATCTAAAGCAGCTCTTATAGTTCTACCGGTATATAACACATCGTCTATAAGCACAACCCGTTTACCTTCTATGCTAAACTTTATATCTGTTTGATTGGCAATATGTAAGCTTTTTCTTACATCATCCCGATAAAAAGTAATATCTAATTTGCCATATTGCACCGGCAAAGATGAAATAGTTTTTAATTCAGCAACAATTCTATCGCTTAAAAAAATACCCCTTGGCTGAAGTCCGATAATAACGGTATTGTTCAAATCAGTAGTATTTTCCAATATTTGATTAGCCAATCGTTTTAACGTTAATGAAATCTGTTGTTCAGATAAAATAGTCTTCAAAGTAGAAATTTTAATAAAAATAAATCCTTTATTCCATATTAAAATAGAATAATTAATGATGAACTGCTTTACTTTGTAATCATGTTAATGTTAGAAGCGCTAGAACTGGTTCAATTCAGGAATTACCTTTCTCAAAAATGGGTATTTTCTGAACGAATAGTGGGCATTTGCGGTTTAAATGGAACAGGAAAAACCAATTTATTAGATGCTATATACTATTTAGGATTTGCTAAGAGCTATTTCTCCAGAACGGATGCACAAAATGTGCGACACGGTGATGCCGGCATGCGGATTAATGGCAAATTTTTATTACATAAAGAGGTACAACAGGTTACTTGCATATTACGAGAAAACAATAAAAAAGAATTATCTGTAAATGATGAAATAATTAAAAAAATCACCGATCATGTAGGTAGATTCCCCTGTGTAATGATTGCCCCCGACGATGTTGATTTAATTGCTGGTAGCGGTGAATCGAGAAGGAAAATGATGGATGCCATTTTATGCCAAACAAACAAATCATATCTCCTGCAATTAATTGCCTACAATAAAATTTTACAACAAAGAAACAGTTTATTAAAACAAGGGGAGAACGGAGCTTCAATTGATCAAGTTCTTTTGCAAATTTTAAATAACCAATTGGTACAATCAGGAGAATTTATTCATCAATCCAGAACGTCTTTTTTGGCTGATTATATTCCAAATGTCATTAAATTATATACAGAAATTGCAGATAATGCTGAAGGGCTTAATTTGATTTACGACAGTCAGTTAAATACTACTTCATTCACGCAATTATTAGATACAAATTTTCAAAAAGATCTGATACTACAACGCACTACCAAAGGTATTCACAGAGATGATTTAAGATTAGAACTCAATCAGCATCCATTTAAATCAGAGGGTTCACAAGGCCAACGCAAGAGTTTATTATTTGCGCTTAAACTTGCAGAATGGGAATATTTAAAAGAAAATAAGGGTTTGTCTCCTATTTTATTACTCGACGATGTATTTGAAAAATTAGATGAAAAACGAATGGTTCACTTAATGAATACCGTTTGTAGTTCATCATTTGGACAAGTATTTATCACAGACACCCACAGCAACAGACTAAATTTAAATTTAGCTCAAACTGGAGTGTCTTTTCAACTCCTAAACCTATAAAAAATCATTAACTTTATAGTATGGGAGAAATGCATATTGGCGATGCGCTTAAAGGGTTCATTAAAAAAAGTCATTTAAAAAATGGAATCCGTTCTGTTCAGATAGAAGAGATATGGGAAAAGATGATGGGGAAAACCATATCAAAGTACACAGATAAAATACAAATCATACAGAATAAACTGTTTATACAAACCCATGTTGGGCCGCTTAAAAATGAATTGCTTTATCAGAAACCTCAAATCATAGCCAGGATAAATGAAGCATTTGGGGAAACAATCATTACGGAAGTAATTATTCAATAAATGAATTGATTGGTTAGCAGCTTTATCCCTGCATTTTTACTCTTGGATCTATCCATCCATATAATAAATCGGCTAAAATATTCACTATAACAAAGAATGATGCGGTAATTAACACACTACCCATTACAACCGGAAAATCTAATTTTTCCAGGGCATCAACTGTTACTTTTCCGATACCTTTCCATCCAAAAATATATTCAACAAAAAAAGCACCAGCCAGTAATTCGGCAAACCAACCGGTGATAGCCGTAACAACTGGGTTTAGTGCGTTACGTAAAGCATGTTTCCATATTACACGGGTTTTCTTTAGTCCTTTTGCATAAGCTGTTCTGATATAATCCTGCTCCAAAACATCTAACATAGCGCTTCTGGTAAGTTGGGTAATAATAGCTAAAGGACGAATACCTAAGGTTAACGCTGGAAGTATGATATTTTTAATCGCTAATTGTTTTCCAACAAAAGGATCTGTATAAAACAAACTTCCCGTCATTTGTAAGCCGGTATAGTTACTTAGTACAAAACCAAATAGATATGCCAATAATATCCCCATAAAAAATGAAGGAGCCGAAATGCCTAACACACTTGAAAATACAGCACTTGTATCTAACCAGGTATTTTGTTTAATCGCAGCAGTTACCCCCAAAAATATTCCGACTATAGTAGCAAACAACATAGCAGCCAAAGCCAATAACATCGTACCGGGTACCGCTTCAGCAAGTAAAGTACTTACTTGCTTTTTGGTTTGATACGATCTTCGCAAATAAGGTATTTTTAGTCCTGCTTTATACGTGGTGCCTATAAAAATACCTTTCAGCTGTTTTGATTTTATTGCATCGTTGCTGTGCATACAAATTGGTGAAACATCATTTACATAATAAACAAATTGTTTCCACAACGGTTGGTCTAACGCTAACTCTTTCCTGATATTTTGAATGGTTGCACTATCTCCTGATTGGCCTAATACTAACCGAGCAGGATCTCCGAATCCCTGAAATAGAAAAAAAACAACCATTACCACTCCAAATAAAACTAGTATTCCGTAAGTGATTTTTTTTAATAAAAATGACAACAAGGCTGATAGATTAGCGATATAACAAAATAGGTGCCAGTAAAAACCATTAAAGAAATTGAACTAATAATTAATTCAATTTCTTTAATAATTTTGATACTTCAAGATAGCCATATTTTTCAATAATCAAATCTCCTTTCATTAAAAAATAAGTGGGTTTAACCCTGGCTGCTGTTTTTAAAACAGTGGCATCGCATGAAAGAACTATTAAATCATTAAATGCATTTTTTAATAGTTCAGCTTCAGCTGAAACCAGTAGTATCGGAATATTCAACCGTTTTGCTTCCGGTAATACTTGCTTCAGACTTACCTCCCACTTATTATAATCTTCGGCATCCTGTACCATTAATAATATATAGGGTTGGGTGCTATTTAATAGATCAGCGGTGGTATCAACTTTATTCAGCGTAAATATTGAAAAATCATGAATAGCAGGCTTTAAATCATTCCCTTTTTTTACCAATACATCCTTTCTATCAATGTATTGATAAGTAGAATCAAAATCTTCAGGAAAGTTAGATGGATTAAATGCTACCTTTTTGCCATTTTTACTGTAAATAAATTCTATAGACATGCTATCAGCAATAGCCCCTTCTGGCATCTTCATTTGTTGAAGCAGGTGATTCCCTTTTTTAAAGGGCAAACAGTCCACAAATGGTAAATATTTCAGCACATGCCATTGCAGAAAAAAAGTGAGCATTAACGTACTTCCTAATAGGACTTGAGCCAATATCGGGTAATTCGTTTCCTGAATTTTATAAGGATATAGTACTAAAAATAAAATGAGCACCAGTAGCAACAAGTCTTTGTAAAAAGACTGTTTGGAAGATATCGGGAGGCAATCTCCAAAACAACCACAGCTTTTGATTTTTCCTGATAAATGAGCATAACCGGTTAGTATTGTAAAGAAAACAATTAATAAAAGTAACAACCAACTAAACTGCTTTATTCTCCAACCAATTAAAATAGCTACGCCTGCAAATACTTCAAATACATTTAACACAACAGAAAAGAACAACGAAAAATCATTCAGGAAATGTACATTCCATACTTCAAAAAATTCTTGCATCTTATAACTTAACCCAACAGGATCATTCACTTTCACTAATCCGGAGATAATAAATAATACTCCAACAATCCATCTTACGCTTTGCATAGTTAACTTCATTAGAATATAAATTTATTGTTTAATAATGATGATTTAATCGTGCGCCAACAATTTGAAGGATTGGTATGCAAACGCTAGAAATTGTGCAGCTTGATAAATTAATGTTTCCCTTCACTAATTAAGATCAAAGCAAATACAGCATAGTTAATAATATCTACATAATTAGCATCAATACCTTCACTAATAATCGTTTTTCCGTCGTTTTGTAAAATTTGCTTGATGCGCAATAGTTTTACTAAAATCAAATCTGCAAAGCTCTCTTGACTCATTGCTCTCCAGGCTTCCCCATAATCATGATTTTTTGAAATCATGGTATCTTTAGCCAATTGAATGCTTTTGTAATACAATTCACCGGTTACCTCCACATTAAGCTCTTCCACCGTAGCTTTATCAAAACCAAGCTGAATGAGTCCAATTACTGCATAGTTTAATATTCCTTTAAATTCAGAGGGAATATCATCCCCTACTTTTTGGGTTTTAAGTTCCTGAATGGTTCTTATTCTAAGTGCTTTAATAAATATTTGATCAACTACTGAAATTGTTCTTAATATTCTCCAAGCTGTACCATAGTCTTTCGTTTTTTTAATAAATATATTGGCTGCCGAAGCAACTGCATGATCGTATTGTTCAATAGTATTCAGCATGTATTAATCCTTTATAGCTAATTTTATGAAATGTATTTAATTTGAGTGCAATTTAAATGAAACATCAGAATGTTTACACTTAACTGTAAAGGAAGTTTATTAATTATTGATCGGCCATTGGTTATGGGGATTATAAATGTTACGCCAGACTCCTTTTATTCACAAAGCAGGTCAGAAACTGTGGCTAATGCATTGGCAAAAGCAAGCCAAATGATGGAGGAAGGGGCTGATATATTGGATATTGGCGGGCAAAGTACCCGACCTGATGGGCATTTACTATCAGAAACAGAAGAGTTAGCCAGGGTTATTCCGGTTATACATGCCATCCATCAATCCTTTCCGGAAACTATCCTTTCGGTGGATACATTTTATCCATTAGTTGCCAAAGAAGCAGTGGCAGCGGGCGCTAAAATGATCAATGACATCAGTGGGGGCACCTATCATACAGAAATGCTGACCACTGTTGCCGGATTAAATGTTCCCTATATCTGTATGCACAGTCCTGAGACAATAGCTAAAATGCATCAAAAAGAAATACAGGGTAACATTACCTTAGCATTAGTAGACTATTTCAAAGAAAGGCTATCTGCCTGTAAACAAGCGGGTATAAAAGATATAATCATTGATCCGGGAATTGGATTTGGTAAAACATTGGAGCAAAACTTTCAACTAATTAAAGAATTGAGTGTATTTAAGATTTTTGACAAACCCTTACTATTGGGTATTTCAAGAAAATCTTTTATTTATAAAACGCTAAATATATCGGCAGATGATGCTTTAAATGGCACCACTGTTATACATACTATTGGAATACAAAATGATGCTTCAATTTTAAGAGTTCATGATGTAAAAGAAGCGGTACAAGTAATAAAACTGGCCGAATATGTAAATAAGAAAGCCTGAATCATTAACTAATTCAGGCTTTCTTAAAATACTATCCATTTAAATTATTATTTTCTTTCAGGAGCTGCTGCAGGTTGTGGAGCACCTGGTTTAGTAGCATTAGGTGCAGGTATAGTTACATCTAACACTTCAATATCAAATACTAATGAAGCGTATGGTGGTATTACCGGTGCACTACCATTAGGGCCATAACCCAATAATGCAGGTATGTACAATTTACCTCTACCGCCTTTACCAAATAAACGCATGCCTTCATCCATACCTCTGATAACGCTTCCGCTGTTAACCACAAAAACCAATGGTTGATTATTTTGTGAATCCTTATCCATATTGCCATCAAACTTCTTACCATCTAAAAAAGTACCTCTATACAAAATAGAAACTTGTTTACCGGAATCAGCTATTAAAGTCTGATCTCCAGCATTAGTTACTTCGACTAATACGCCAGAGCCGATTTCTTGTACTTTTGCACCTTTTTTAGCTGTAAAATCTTTTAATTCCTTAATTTCTCTACTTTTTTCGATGTCCATCTCTTTTTGGTAATCGGCCATCATCAATTCTTGAGAAGCAAAGGTCTTAATAATTTCTACTTTCCCATTAATCACATCTTTCTGCTTAAAAATATCATTATACTCTACCATCCCTAACTTTTTAAGAGAATCTACGCTCATGATAAAGTCTACTTTATCGCCGGGCGCACATTTAGTGATGATTTCAATAAAGCTGTGTTTGCCAGCACGGGTGGTATCTACCACAAAGTAAACCGGGATTCTACCAAAAGAAGAGCTTAAAACTGAATCTTTTTTAGCGGGTAGTTTGTATTCAAGGTTTAATTTAACAAATTGACCTTGTTTTAAAAATTCTTTGCTATTTCCTTTATGGATTTTATAAGCAAAACCTGAAGGTGTTTTTTCATATTGATTACAACTTGCAAGCAATACAATCGCTGTTAAAAGCGTGAGGGTAATTCTACTCATTTTTTTGTTTATTGTAGTTGATTTGAATACTTAATTAATACTTCTTTAAAGTCTTTTACAGTTTGTTCGATTGAATGGCTACTTCTTCCTCCCGCCGCATTAACATGGCCACCACCCTCAAAATTTGCACGTGCAAACTGGTTCACATCAAACCCCCCCTTACTTCTAAAACTCCACTTTCGTTCTTCGTCTCTATCAATAACTATTGCGCCAAACTTTATTCCCTGAATTGATAATAAATAATTTACCAATCCTTCCGTATCACCGGTTTTAATATTAAACTTTTGTAAATCTTGCTTTGTAATATACATCAAAGCAGTATTAAATGGATATAATACTTCTAATCTATTGGCCAATGCATACCCCACAAAACGGAGGCGATTTTCTAAGAAGTTGTCGAAAATATGATGATGTATTTGATCATGCTTTAGGCCAGATTCTTTTAAACGGGCAACCATTCTATGAACAGAAGCTGTGGTAGATGGGAACCTAAAGGACCCAGTATCTGTCATAACCCCTGTGTACAGACAAGCTGCAATTTCTGTATTAATATGACTTTCATATCCTGATTCTATAATCAAATCATAAATCATTTCACAAGTTGAGCTTTTACCGGTATCACTATTCCCGAAATCAAAAGAAGGCTCATCGGGCTGCTGATGATGATCAATCAGCACTTTAATGGCTTTTGATTCAGCTAAATGATTAGCCAAATTTTTGGTTCGATGGAAAATATTAAAGTCCAGGCAGCATATAATTTGCGCATCCTCAAGAATTTCAAGTGCTTTCTCTGTGTTTTTTTCAAAATTTACCACTTCATCTATACCTGGCATCCAATTCAAAAAATCGGCCCAATTGGTAGGAGAAATAACCGTTACCTCATGATTTAAAGTCTTTAAAAAATGATATAAACCAAGTGCAGAGCCCATCGCATCACCATCAGGCTTTTGATGCATGGTAATAACCACCTTTTGAGGTAGGGATAATAGAGGATAGAAAAAATCAATTTTTTGCATAAAGTAGGAGCAAAATTGCAGTTTCTACACTAGTAAATCAAATCAATTTATCAAATCTTGTAAAAATTCTAAAATCCTTAAGATGAAAATGACTGTATTTAGTACTTTTGTGCAGAAATTAAAAACAATATGAGTAATAGAACATTTACGATGATTAAGCCAGATGCAACCCGTAAAGCTGATACAGGTGCAATTTTAGACCAAATTGTAAAAGCTGGATTTACAATTAAAGCTATGAAATGGACAAAATTAACAAAAGAACAAGCAGGTTTATTTTATGATGTTCATAGAGAACGACCTTTTTATGGTGAATTAGTTGATTTTATGAGTAGTGGTCCTATTGTAGCTGCAATTCTAGAAAAAGACAATGCTGTTGCAGATTTTAGAACATTAATTGGAGCAACCAACCCAGAGCAAGCTGCTGAAGGAACTATTCGTAAGCGTTTTGCAGCTTCTGTTGGTGAAAATGCTGTTCATGGAAGCGATAGCGATGAGAATGCTGCAATTGAAGGCAACTTTTTCTTCTCTTCTTTAGAACGATTTTAATTGGTACTTATATTTAAACAAAAAAGGTATTTGAAAAATCAAGTACCTTTTTTGTTTAAATTATTTTTTACTATGATTACCGTGTGGACTAAGAGAAGATCTGTTATCCAAAAATGGAATATCTTTAAAATTGAGATAAAACGACACATTTACGGAATGATAAATATCGTTCAAACTACCTCCTCTTTGTACGTTTTGATGAAATGATTGATATCTGTCATTTGGATCTATTTCATCTCTCCGCCAGGTAAGCCCTATCGTTTTTGCAGGATCAACCAACCCTTTATCGTTTAATAATACGATAGGGTCCGGGTATTTGCCTCCCACATCATCTAAATAGTCTGTGAAAATATACCGCCACCAAAACTCTGCATGAATCGACAAAGTTTGTGTTATAGCATATTTAATCCCTGCTCCTAAAGTAATAGTTGGCTGCCATAGACTATATTGTTTTTTTTTGGGAAATGAGGCTAATCCTAAACCTTCTGTATGTAAATTATGTAAATATACTTTTTCACCCGTCCTATCAATCGTCCAGGGATTAAAATGAATAAATCCTACACCCCCAAATAAATATGGAGCAAGTTGATGCTTGAATTTTTTAGTATTTAAAAAATCATATTGGCCTGCAAGAGATAATTCATATACATATGTTCTAAAACTTAAATTGCGTTTTGCTAAATCTGG
Source organism: Sediminibacterium sp. (assembly GCA_044239855.1). GTDB lineage: Bacteria > Bacteroidota > Bacteroidia > Chitinophagales > Chitinophagaceae > Sediminibacterium. Next base: position 31,359 of record JBIIAP010000001.1, read on the forward strand.
CCTGGAACTATTTTTATCTGCCCCTTGTAATTCTAAAAAGGATAAATCCAATCTCATTAAAAACTTTTCAGATATATCATAAGTTAACCCCCCATTTATTTCCCAAAGTGAAGTTTTAGCATCAATAAATCTAGCATTTTCTTGTAAATCTCCATAATAGGTGGTCATGCCTGCTCCAAATTTAATATTATAACGACTAACATCATCATATACACCAAATTGAGCATTTACCGATATAAAATTCAGTAAACCAAAAAAGAATATTCCGGATTTTAATGATCTCATATTTACTAGAAATGCAAATATATACGTATAATTTTATTAAAATAGTTTAAGCTATATTTAAAGAATATTTAAAAAGTATGAAGAAGAGGCATCAAGTATTGCTAGTTTTATCGATCTTGTCGATGATTACCTTTTTAGACAGAATCGCGCTATCGTCTGCAAGTGAATCGGTAATGAATGATTTACATCTTAATACCATTCAGTGGGGATGGATTTTAGGTATGTTTACCATTGCCTATGGACTATTTGAAGTTCCTACCGGTTGGTTAGGTGACAAATTTGGCGGAAAAAAAATACTAATCCGTGTAGTACTTTGGTGGTCGTTTTTTACCATATTAACCGGTTTTTCTACAGGGTTTGTGATGCTCTTGGTTATCAGATTTCTATTTGGTATTGGTGAAGCAGGTGCTTACCCCAACACTTCTATTATATTGAGTAAATGGTTCCCTGTAATTGAACGAGGAAGAGCACAAGCTATTATTTGGGGCGCATCCCGAGTTGGTGCTGCATTAACCCCATTTGTTGTTTTACCATTACAACAATTATATAACTGGAGAATGCCTTTCTATGTTTTAGGCACAGTAGGTATTATTTGGGTGGTGTTTTGGATATATTGGCATAAAGAAGAACCAACAGACGCTGCCAATATTAACCAAGAAGAACTTGATTATATCTTAAAAAACAGGGACAACCAATCAGCTCACACCGGATTAAAAGATTCATTCTGGTCTATTTTCAAGTCTGTTAATTTATGGTATTTAATGGCCATGTATTTCTGCTATGCTATTGGCACTTATTTCTTTCAAAGCTGGTTTCATACTTATTTGCAAAAAGGCAGGCACATACCCAAAGACCAATTAATTTGGGCGTCTTCCCTACCCTATATTTTAGCGGCATTAGGGTGTTTAGTTGGAGGATGGCTAAGTGATAAAGCTTGTTTGAAATACGGTAAAAAATGGGGTCGTCGCATTATTCCTTTAATAGGTCTATTCATTGCAGGCTTCTGTTTAATTGGCGCGGCATCAGTTTCTAATAATTTGATTGCCATTGTTGCCCTAGCAATTGGGATGTTTTGTATGGATGTGACTGCACCTGTTGCCTGGGCAGTATCTATGGACTTAAATAGACATAAAAGTGGCGTTATTTCAGGCTCTATGAATACAGCAGGGTTAACCGGTGCATATTTAAGTACGGTTTTGTTCGGCTATTTAGCCAATTCATACGGATATGCACTTCCTTTAATATTAATAGGCATTATAGTGATTGGTGGTGCCTTTTTATGGTTAAAGATAGATGCTACTGAAGCGGTTTAATGGTAAATTGTTTTAAATAAAGGTTTTATTTAATTTTGTTGCTTTAATTAATCATCCTTCAAAAAAAATAATTTGAAAATCATTAAGAAATTACTTTATCAATTACTTGGGCAAGACAAATATCTACAATTATTATCTTTCCTTTTCCCTTATATATTTAATAATGGATTGTTAAAAAATAATCAAGAGTACGCCTTCCATTATTTTGTAAATAACTTGATTAAACCAACTGATACCGTAATTGATATTGGTGCTAACTTGGGTTATTATTCCGGAATTTTCGCAAAACTTACTGCCAATGGCGGAAAACTAATTTCAATTGAACCCGTACTGCCTTTTTATACTATACTTCAAAATACTATTAATAAGTTTGCGCACTGCAAAGCATATAATTTTGCATTAGGAAAAGAAGACAAAGAGGTTGTGCTTACCATACCTGGCAATTATGGTTATATAAGAACGGGATTGGCTAGCGTATCAGATACACCGCTAAATAACAGCTCCGATTTTAAATTTCCCGCAGCAATGAAAAATGCATACCCATTTATCAATCAGTTTTCACCCATTAATTATATAAAGTGCGACATTGAAGGGTATGAGTCTGTTGTAATTCCGGAGCTTAGAACAATTTTCGAAAAACAAAAACCATTATTACAAATTGAAACGAGTGGCGACAATAAAATAATGATTCAAAAAATGATGGAAGAGATTGGCTATGAATGTTATTCGTTATACCAAGGCAAACTGGTTAAAAATCTTTCCGATGATCTTCATTATGGAGATTATTTATTTGTGCCAACTAATGCCGATATAATAAAATAAGTTAAAACACAACAAAAATTATCGTTAATGGAAGAACGCTATTTGGGTTCTTCCATTTTTTGTACAGGTATTAAATCTGCCAAATCAACATTCATAGGAAGTAAACCAATTTGCACAATAGCTCGTTTACCGCGTATCTCTATAACTTCCCCAACTTGATAATTTTTCTTAAGCTTGACTAAAGATCCGACAATGATTTGATCATTCAATTCCTTGTATTTCAAATCCACTTTTTTAGCCAGCTTATTTACTACTATTGTTTCCTTTTGTTTAAATAAAAGGTTTTGTAAATTTTTAACTACTTCGTTTTTGTTATCCGACTTTTTCCAATCCAGTACAACCTGTTTCAGTTTTCGCTCCATATCCTTAAGATAGATCAACCTGTCTTCGGTAATTTTGTTTTGATTTCTTAGTATCTCCACTTGTTGTCTATGGCGTTCTTTGTCTAAAACAATTTCCATTTCTTTTTTTAATCGCTCATTTTCCTTCATCAACCTATTCAATTCCTTTTTTTCTTTTTCAAGCAATTGTAAATCTTGTTCGGTTCTGTTAAGTAACCGATCGAGTTTAAAATGATCTTCTTCTACCAATTTTCTGGCGCGGTTAATTAAGTGATTAGGTAATCCAATTCTTTCCGCAATTGCAAATGTGTAAGAGCTGCCGGGCTTTCCGGTAATCAGTTTATACATCGGCAATAAATTCACCTCATCAAATTGCATTGCAGCATTTAAAATGCCTTGCGTATGATTCGCCATCACTTTTAAATTAAGGTAGTGCGTTGTAACTACCCCAAATGAGTGGCGGCGAGACAGTTCCTCCATAATAACTTCGGCAAATGCACCGCCTAAATTTGGATCAGAACCGCTTCCTAATTCATCTATAAAAAACATGGTTTTACCATTAGCGTTCTCCATAAAATGTTTCATGTGTAGCAAGTGACTGGAATAGGTACTTAATTCAAATTGCAAATTTTGAGTATCGCCAATATGTATGAACAATTGTTTAAAAATACCCATTTGTGAAGTAGCACTAACAGGAACCAATAACCCACTTTGTAACATCAATTGATTCAGTCCAATTGTTTTCATTGTTACGGTTTTACCACCCGCATTTGGACCACTGATTACTAAAATCCTATTTTGTTCGTCTAAATTTAAAGAAACCGGTATTGTTTTTTTGCCTGAAACTTTGTTGTATAACAGCAATAATGGATGGTAAGCTTCTACTAACTTGATTTGAGCTTTATCGGCTATATCAGGCAAATTGGCATTCATTTTTACCGCTAAGCCAGCTTTAGCCTTAATAAAATCAAACTCACCAATAATTTGAATATATTGATTTAATAATGGTGCATATACAGAAAGCTTTGCGGTTAATGCTCTTAATATTTTTTGAACTTCTTTTACTTCTTCATTTTCAAGTGAAAAGACTTCATTATTTAATTCAATGGTTTCTTCCGGTTCAATAAACGCAGTTTTACGACTATCACTTTCTCCGTGCAAAATACCTTTAACCTGTCTTTTGTGTTCCGAAAAAACAGCAATCACTCTTCTGCCGTTGCTGAAACTTTCATCAATGTCTGCTGTATATCCGGCTTTAGCCATTTTTTGAACTACTTTTTCAAACATGCGCCTAAGTTCATTGCGACGTTTGAATAAGTTTAACCTGATTTTTTGTAAATCATCAGATGCATTGTCTTTAACAACACCAGAATCATCCATTACCTCA
>JBIIAP010000258.1:0-3853 GCA_044239855.1 Sediminibacterium sp.
ATTATCATGCAGCTATTATGTAACAAAGGTTACATAAGGAACCTTTGTTATTCCAATTTCGAAAACAATAAACCACTTCAAATCAATAAGGTAATATTGAGTACCCGTGTCTGGTTTTCCATAAGAAATACTGCTTAAATTTTAACTGATGATGCTTAAATGATGGTTAATACCGATCATTCCTTACTTGTAACATAAATCACATTCCAAGGAAATTGTTAACAGTAAAAAAAGCCATTGTAATTGGTGCAGGATTTATTGATTTAGAAATGGCTGAAAACTTATTTCACTTAGGGTTAGAGGTAACCATCATTGATATGGGTAATCAAATTTTAGCTCCTATTGATTTTCCTATTGCTGCAATTGTACAACAACATATTCGGTCGAAGGGAGTACAATTAAAATTAAACAAAGCAGTAACCGGATTTGAGAGCAGCACTAATCATCCTTTAAAAGTATACTTAAAAACCGGTGTGCAGTTAGAGGCCGATGTAGTTATATTATCGATAGGCGTTAAGCCAGATACTAAACTAGCCGTTTCAGCAGGATTAAGAGGTTATTGGGCACAAAGAATTTTGTTGCAAAATGGCTTTAATGAAATTAAAAACTTATCGGGTGGATATCAATTATGGAATGCCATCAATGCTGAACTAGCTTAATGATTGTATTAAAAAAGAAGAAAGGCGCATATTAAAATATGTGCCTTTTTTGTTTGTATTCTAATGTTAAGACAAGGGTTTAAACCTTTTCTTTCTTGCAGGTATTTAATCCGAAAACAGTGTACAATGGGCAAAAGCTTATCAGACTTGTTACCAAAAAAACACCCCCTAATACCAATAGAACAGTACCTAAAGTACCGCCTACCGTTCCGGTAAAATATAATACTGAAAACACGATTGCTAAAACTACGCGGATAATTTTATCCGTTGATCCCATATTTACCTTCATAATGAAAATTTAAATTATTAATAATTATTTTTAAGCAAGCTGTTTACACAACCATCGCATTTAATATTTTTCAAGGAAATTTCAAGGTTGTTCCTATTCATTCGTTTTCTAAAGCTACTAAATAAAATGGAATTACACTAAATTACTAACCAAAATCAGGTAGTTAAACCAACGGCATTTTCCACTTTCACTATCCAATTGATGCTTACCAAACACATACTTTTTTTGTCAACATATTCAAAATATCAATACAACAAAGTTATTGGTATAAAAAATCCTAAACTGTAACTTATGTAACATAACTATTTACATTCCTTAACTTTGGGCACAACAATAATGGAAATGAGCAATTTAGAGACCCTGAGCAACGTATTTGAACCAGAATTAATAAAAGAAATGGCCGAATTTGGTGCGCTTCAACAATTTAAGGAAGGGGATTTAATCATGGACTATGGCAAATATATTCGCATGATGCCCATCGTATTGAAAGGCACCGTAAAAGTATATAAGCACGATGATAATGGGAATGAAATTTTGTTGTATTACTTATCAGACATGGAGAGCTGCTCCATGGCATATAGTTGCTGTTTAGAAGCTAAAAAAAGTGAAGTTAAAGCCATTGCGGAAGACGATGTAGAACTTTTGGCTATCCCCCATCATAAATTAGATGAATGGCTGTGTAAATTCTCTAGCTGGAAAAATTATGTGATGCGCAGTTTTAATGAACGATTCATAGAACTACTCAAATCAATTGAGAGCATTGCCTTTCATAAATTAGATGAACGCCTGATTGCTTATTTAAAAGAAAAACAACGCCTCAGCGGATCGAGTGTAATTAAGGCTTCGCATAGTACTATAGCCGATGAGTTAGCCACTTCCAGAGTAGTTATCTCCAGACTACTGAAGCAGTTAGAGAACGACAAGAAGATTATATTATATAGAAACGAAATTAAGTTGATGAGTGGGTTGGGGTAATGGACCCTGAAAAAAAAATAGCGATAAAAAAAGAGATTTAATATAAACTAGGTGATTAACCAGTTAAAACCGAGTAAAAGTAATTTACACTGCTTTTTTAACAAAGTCTGGTAAATAGCAATGTTCTATCTATCAATAGTAGAATTTATCGATAGTTTGTGTTAAATTGTATCATTAATTTAACCTATGGCTACAGTACAAAATAGTGCTGGATATATTACAGCGTTAACTAAAAAATTAAAGAATAGTTCCGTTGATGAAAACCATAAAATCCGGATACACAGAGCCATTTCCTGGTTAAAATCGGCAGAAAAATCCACCATACCCGATATACAATTTGTATCATATTGGATTGCCTTTAATTCTTGTTATGCAAATGAAATAAAAAATTTGCAAGCGAAATCAGAGAAAGAAATGTTAAAGCAATTTTTGGAACATTTAATAATTCACGACTCTGATAGAATTTATAATTTATTGTGGGAAAAATTTACCAGTTCAATTAGAATATTGTTAGAAAATAAATATGTTTTTGAACCATTTTGGGCAGAGCAAAGAGGGGAAATTAATCATTATGAAAGTTTATTTAAGAAATCACAGGAAGATGCCAGCAAGTATTTAAGCAAAAAGAATGTATCGGGTCTTTTATACCTGATTTTAGAGCGGCTATATTGTTTAAGAAATCAATTAATTCATGGTGGTGCCACTTTTGAATCTAAAATCAACAGAGCAACATTGAAGGATGCCTGCAGGGTGCTGCAGGCGCTAATCCCTATTCTTATTGACATTATGATTGAACATGAAGATGATTGGGGAAAAATCGCTTACCCGGTTGTAGATTAATTTTCCATTAACAAGCTAATTAATTGATAAGGCTCCGCAATTGAAATGTGTGATATAAGAATTAAAGCAAAAAATAAATTGAAATTTAATGTTGACAAATGAACACTGTAAGTACTGATATTTGCTATTTATTTCTTTTTGAAAATTTAGGAGATTTTATATTGGTTTTTACATAATTTTCTGATTCATCCATAACAACATTCTGATCGGCATTTAACAATTGAATTGATTCTTTATCAATAGTAACATTAAAATATATTTTAGCCCTCAATGCATTAAATACTTTAAGAATTGTATCGATGGTTGCACTATTAGCGCTACTTTCTAATTTAGAGATTTGAGATTTTTGAACGCCAACCAGCTGACCTAATTGTTCCTGAGTTAAATTCCGTTCTTGCCTTGTTGTTTTTATCATACGCCCTAATACATCCATACTTAGCTCATTTTCATATACATCTCTTTTTTTAGTACCAACTTTACCAATATACTTATCTTTCATTTCAGCAAGGGAATATGTTTTTATTGTTTTAGCCATCACTTTTATATTTTAGCTGTTGTGAAAATATTTTTGTCTAATTTTTAACGCCTTCATTATTTCGGATTTGGGCACTTTATCTACTTTTTTAATAAAACCATGCGTTGCTATAACTAATGTTTGTTTAGCATCTGTTTTATCCCAAAATGCAAGTAACCTAATTTGAAACTTTGAATAATGAATTCTAAACTCCCATAAATGAATATGCAGCTTTTTGAAAAGTTTAGGATCCAGGGTTTGCTCAGCAAGATCGATGTTATAAAGCACTTTTTTGGTAATCTTGCTATCAAGACCTGCTAAGAAAATGTCCGCTTCGTCTAAAAATCTAGTTTCAAAATATCGCATTAAATAATGTTTACAAAACTACATAATGTTTCCATATTTTGAAACTAATTGAAAAAATATTGAATAAAAATAAGTATAGGTTATTTGATACTATTTCCAATATAAAATCAACTTTTTTCAATTTTAGAAACAAATCAGATTTTAACGAAACTAAGTTTTTGTTATAGATATTGTCAGCGTATTTATACTCTATTTTGATATATTTACACG
>JBIIAP010000051.1:0-12425 GCA_044239855.1 Sediminibacterium sp.
AGATGAATTGGTGGCAACCGGATTTGAGCGGCCAAAAGAAGTTAAACAAGCCAATTTGGAAGACGTATTTATACACTTAACCGGTCATGGACTAAAAAACTAATTACCAATTCTCCATTATCAATTCTCAATTATCAATTACCAATTCTCCATTAAATGACCGACCCTCGTTACCCAATTGGCCAATACACTCCACAGCCATATGCTGAAGAGCAGAAAAATAAATGGTTATTAGATATTCATTTTCTTCCAGAAGAATTAGAAAGAGCGGTGATTAATTTAGATGAAGCTCAATTGCATACGCCTTATAGAGCGGGTGGATGGACGGTGCATGAATTAGTGCATCATCTGGCAGATAGTCACATGAATGCTTATTGTAGATTTAAATTGGGATTAACAGAAAACACGCCTGTAATCAAGCCTTATCTGGAAAACGAGTGGACTAATTTAAATGATGTAAAAACGTTGCCCATTAATATCTCATTAACATTATTGCACGCATTACATCAACGTTGGTATGTATGTATTAAAGATCTAACGGAACAAGAGTGGATGCGAGAAGTATTCCATCCTGAACGGAAAATCAGCATAAGTTTGTGGTCATTATTGGGTATGTATGCATGGCATGGGAAACATCATGTAGCTCATATTACAGCACTTCGTGAAAAAAATAATTGGTAATGAGTGAGTTACAAAAATGGGAGCTGATAAAATCAGATCTGCTGTTAAAAGATAACTGGGCAGATATTCGCGTTAATGAATATAAAAAGTTAGATGGTACCATCATCAAACCATATTATGTTTTTGGCTATCCCGATTTCGCAACTGCTTTGGCAATAACCCGAGCAGGTAAAGTAATTGTATTGAACGTATACAGACCTGCATTAGACACTATTTCATTAGAAATACCGGGTGGATGTATTGACCCTTCTGATAAAAGCCCGGAAGACGCAATTGCCCGTGAGCTACTGGAAGAAACCGGCTATCGATTTGATAATATAGAAGCGCTGGGGGTACTGTCGCCCAATCCTTCAACAAATACCAATATGCTCAGCATGTTTCTGGCAACAGGTGGGGTATTTGATGCTGCTGCTGTGCTTGATTTGGAAGAAAGCATTGAAGTGGTTTTGTTAGAATGGGACGATTTTATCAATAAATTCAAATCGCAATGCTTCCTTCAGGCTATGCATAATTGCAATATCTTTTTCGCTTTAATGAAGATGAATAAATTGCCTACGCTTTAAATAAACGGGATGATCAATAAGTGGAATTTAATAAGTACTGAAATAAAGTACCAGAAAAAATGGTTAACAGTTCATGAGCAAGAAGTGGAATTGCCGGATGGTCGTATTTTATCGCCATATTTAGTAATAGATGTGCCCTCTTTTTGTAACGTATTTATTGTTACCGAAAATGAAGAAGTTGTGCTGGTTAAACAATATCGTCAGGCAGCGGGTATCTTATCGATTGAATTGCCTGGTGGTATGGTAGATCCGGGTGAGGAACCGATGAAGGCCGCTTTAAGGGAAATGGAAGAAGAAACCGGCTTCTCAACTAATGACATGGAATTATTGTATACGATACACCCCAATCCGCCATTAGAAAATAATCGGGCTTGGTTTTATTTGGCAAAAGGAGCTAAGCAAATAAAAGACATACAATTAGATCCTTTTGAAGATATAGAAATGATGAAGATATCTAAACAACAATTTATGGAGATGCTGCGCACGCATTCATTTACACATGGTTCACAAATAGGTGCCATGTATGCAGCTGCGTATAAGTTAGGTTGGTTGGTTACTAAATAATTCAGCATTCACTTCTGCCACAACAAAAACGCTTCCACAAACTAAAACTAAATCTTTAGGAGCTGCATTTTTTAGTGCATCCATAACAGCATCATTTACCTTAATATAGCTTTCCCCTTGTAGCCCATGTGTTAAAGCCATCTGCTGTAAAGTAAGTTCATCTAATGCTCTGGGAATAGAAGCTTTGGTAAAATAATATTGAGCATAGGTAGGCAGTAAGGAAAGCACAGTAGAAATGTCTTTGTCTTTTACCATACCAATCACTATATGCAAACGATCGTAATTCAATAAATCCAACTGTTGATTAATGGCTTTTATGCCTTCGGCATTATGCCCAACATCTAGTACCACTTTGGGGTATTGTTGCATAATTTCCCATCTACCATGCAAACCGGTTAATTTTTTTACCTGAGCCAATGCTGCTTTTATAATAGGGTAGTTGATGTTCCATCCAAGCTTTTCAAGGATTGTACAGGCTTCTAAAACAGTTATTAGGTTGTTGGTTTGATAAAATCCGGGTAAATCCAACGTGTAAGATTCATACTCGTTTTTTAATTTATCTACTACTGTTATAGTAATATTGGGGCCATCAAATAACCAATCACTGATGTATCTTTTTTCTTGCGCATAGCTGATCAAACTATTAGAAGCTGCACTGTCAAAAACTGGTCTGGTTTCATCAATTACTTCACCAATAACCACCGGAACAAATGGTTTAATGATACCCGCTTTTTCGCCTGCAATAGCTTCCAGGGTATTACCAAGTAAGTTCATATGATCCCAACCTATATTGGTTATGATGCTAAGCTCGGGCGTAATAACATTGGTACTATCTAATCTTCCTCCTAGTCCAACTTCAATCACCGCTATATCAACCCCTTGTTGTGCAAAATAATCAAAAGCCATTGCAACAGTTATCTCAAAAAAAGAAGGTTGTATTTTTTCTATGAGGGGTTTAATTTTTTCGGTAAAGGCAATAACAAATGCTTCCTCACAAATCACTCCATTTACTTTAATTCGCTCTCTGAAATCATGCAGGTGAGGAGAAGTGTATAAACCTGTTTTATGTCCGCCTTGTTGTAAAATTGCAGCCAACATGTGGCTGGTAGAGCCTTTGCCATTGGTGCCTGCAATATGAATACTCTTGAATTGATGATGAGGATTACCCAATGCTTCACACAACGCGAGGGTGTTGGTTAAATCTTTTTTAATAGCAGCTTCACCTATTCTACTGAATAGCGGGAGGGTGTGGTATAAATAATCAATGGTTTCCTGATAATTCATTGCACTGCAAAGATGCAAAAAATATTAACTGCGCAATTTAAAATTGAAAATCAATGTGCCGGATTGTTCTTCTTCTGCACCACTGTTTAATTTTAAGGAGCGTGCTTTTTTCAACGCAATATTTCTAATATTACTATTGCTGGTAGTAGTTCCTTTAGGATTAATACTGGCTGCAATTACTTGTCCTGCCTGGTTCACCGTAATATCTACTGCTACTTTGGCATTTTCATTGAAATCATCTTCAAAAGAAGGTAATTTGGTAATTCTTCTACCATCTAATCCGCTTCTAATGGCAACGCCTCCCGAACCTCCATTTCCACTTGCAGCATTTCCTGTATAACTATCCGAATTAGGATTCCCATTGGGGTTACCCTGATCACCCTTTCCACCGGCAATCCCCTGATTTTTAGCTCCATTGTAACTGTCGGTATTGTTACCCCCTGTTCCGTTGGCAACAGACCCTTTAAAAATTGCTTTGGGCTTAGGCGCAGGTACAGGCTTTTCTATTGGAGGTAGATTGTTTTTATTGGGTTTCTTTTTAGTAGGACGATTAACTGCTACATCCTCTTCCGATGCAGTAGCTGGTGGCGTAATGGGTGGCGCAGTTTCTGCTGCTTTAGGTGTAGCTACTTGATCTGTTTGCTCGGCAGGTGCTCCCGGCGCCATTGGTTGCACATCCCCCAAACCCGTTTCTGCATCCCCCAAATTCACTTCAATACCTTCTCCCAATGATGGGGCGGGAGGTATGGGTTTATTGTAATGAACATAAAAAAAGATCAAAAAAAGCACCACTGTAATTACCGATGTAATTATGGTGGCTTGTATATTTTTTTGTTGCTCAAAACTGTATTGCATAATAAAATAAAGTTACGCTAATATTTTCTTTTGTCTACCTAGGGCAGGATGAATATTAACACTTTATAAAGCCTAGGATTTCTTTTTAACGGGTAGTGATTGATTTATTTGCACCCTGTGCAACACTATTTTACGAATAAGTTTAACGGGAAGAGGTGCATCTATGGGAAATTGAATAGCACCTTTAGAACATTTGTAGCTGGCTAGCTCTTCTTTAAAAGGTTCAATACCCGATGGGGTAGGATAGAAGCCAATATGATTTTTGTATCCGGCAAAGTGTACCAAATTGCCATTGAGTTTAAATGTTGGCATGGCATAACTGATAGCCTCTGTAGCTTCGGGTGCTGCTGCTTGAATGGTTGCTCGAATTTGTTGAAGCAATTGCTGCACTGTTTTGGGGAAACTTGCAATGTACTGGTCTATAGAATTTATTTTTTCCATTTCAGCCCTATGGTATTCATTTACTTTTTCCAAAATATATCATATCCAAACCTTAAAAGCGTTGCGGTAATAACCAATAAAAAGAATACTCGTATAAACTGGTTGCCTTTATAAATAGCCAATTTTGCACCCAAAATCCCTCCAATGCCATTGCTCACAGCCATTGGCAGGGCTACCGACCATATTATTGATCCTTTCAGCACAAATAGGCAAATAGAGCCTAAATTGGTAGATAAGTTAATCAGCTTGGCATGTGCGCCCGCTTTTAAAAAGTCGTACCCTAAAATGCTTATAAAAGCCATTACTAAAAAACTGCCTGCACCCGGTCCAATAAATCCATCATAAAATCCAATGACCAAACTGATCAGCACCGCATACAAATAACTTTTTTCAATAGGCAAATCTTTATGAACCTGTTGTCCGAAGTTTTTTTTGGTAAACGTATAAATAGCAACACCTAATAGTACAATGAAAATTACCGGTTTCATAAATCGGTTACTCATTTGAGAAAGCAATTGCGATCCCGCAAAGGCCGATACAAAAGCAATGGTACCCATGATGGCTACTTGTTTCCAATGAATAGAAACTTTTTTCAGGTATTGTCTCGCTGCAAATGCAGTTCCCGTAAATGCAGGAATTTTCAATGAACCGATTACTGTACCCACAGCATACTGTGGCATTAAAATTAAGCCTGCTGGTGTTTGTATGAGTCCGCCGCCGCCAACAATTGCGTCTACAAAGCCTGCAAGAAATGCAAAGGCGCACAACAAAACTAAGGTAGTAGTGGTAATGTCCATTATTTCGATTTGATATTTGCTATGGTTAATCCGGCTATTACAATTGTGCCGCTGATGATATGAGCTATCGTCATTTTTTCTCCCAACAAAATCACTGCTTCTATAATACTAAAAAGTGGGATCAGATTGCCAAACAACACTGTTCTGCTTGCCCCCAATGCTTGTATCGCCAGGTTCCAGCACAAAAATGCTGTTACAGAAGTACCTACGCCTAAATACAAAATAGACAATAAAAGTGTTTGATTCCATTTTGTAGGGGTATCTACTAACAGCTCTTTTAAATAAAATGGGAACAACATAATGGTGCCTAATACAAAAATTACGAATAAGAAATTGATTGCACTAATGTTGGCAGGTTTGCTTCTTACTAATACATTGTACACTGCAAATGCAAATGCACCTGCTAATACCCAAAGATCTCCTTTTGAAAAATGAAATGCCGCAAGCTTTGCCCAGCTTCCATTGGAGATGAGTAATATGATCCCGGTTATACAAATGATCATGCCCAAAATTCTGAATTTGCTGAGTCGTTCCTTTAAAAACACCACCGCCATAACGGTAGCAAATATAGGAGAGGAGGTAGTACCAATCAATGCCATGTTAATGGCCGATGTATAATGCCCTGCAACATATACGCAGGTATTAAATACCGCTATACCAGAAAGCGATACAAAGAATAGGTACTTAATATTAGTAGATATAATCGCTTGTTCTTGCTTAAATGCTTTCCATGCTAAAGGGAATATGATGATGCTGGCTGTTAGCCATCTGTAAAAAGCCAAGGTAATTGGGCTGATATCATTTTTTACAGCCCTGGAAATAACAAAATTACCCGACCATAGCAAAGCGGCAGTTATTGCAAGCACTATCCCTTTTAGGGTTGAATTATTGCGAAGCACCTGCATAGCTTGTATAGTAATCGCCTTTGATTCTTTCTATGGGTGGATTGAAATAGCCGAACTTTAAATCAGGAAACTCTTCTCTGATTAAATCCATCATTTGTTGAATCCCCAACATTTCACCGGTTTCATACATTCCCATTCTGCCCATATACCAATCCGGATCTATATTAAAATTCCTCCATTGAATCATATTCAGCCCGGTTTCTTTAATTAATTTCCTTAATGCTTCATATTCTGCCTCACTATCGGTAATGCCGGGAAAAACAAAATAGTTGATACTCGTCCAGCCACCATGTTTGCGCATTACTTTTAAGCTTTCAATAATGTCTTCAAACTGATAGTTATTGGGGCGATAATACGCTTCATAAATACTTTTTTGGGCTGAGTTAGTACTTACGCGCATACTGTTTAAGCCTGCTTGGCACAATGCTGCTACTGCATCGGGTTTAGAACCATTGGTGTTGATATTGATGCTGCCTTTATCGGTATGCTTTCTGATTTCAATAATCGACTCACGAATGGTTTCCCACATTAACAGGGGTTCTCCCTCACAACCTTGTCCAAAACTTATAATCGGAAATGGCGCATCCATCAAGTGAGGTACTGTAAACTCTACAATTTCTTCAGCCGTAGGTTTAAAGGTTAAACGTTCTTGTGTAGAAACTATGGATTCATTTTCTGGTTGAAATGAAATACATCCTATACAATTGGCATTACATGCCGGTGAAGTGGGTACAGGGCATTCCCATCTGCCTAATGCAAAGTTCTTGGCTGCCGGACAACAATACGTCATGCAACAATTTTCCATTAAATGCTTTACCAACCGATTATGCGGATAGTTTTTCAATAAACTGTCTGTACCATTTTCTATCGCAACATCATCATATCCCGCCGCCTCTTGCCTAATATCTTTTTCTATTCTTACTGCCGGAACCCAGTTTTTATTGTCTTTCCAGCCTACTGCAGTATAACAAAATAATGGGAGGGTAGGGGCATCCGATAATGTTTCATATGCCGCAATAAATAATCCGGTATGTGCCGGTGGAATAAATGCAGCCACAGCCCATCCTTTTTCACACAATCGCATTTCACCGGTCAGTACATCAATCCCAATCCCCCTTCTGCCCGGCAACTCATATAAATTTCCTCCATTCGGTAATTCTATCCATTGCTCTTCTGGTACTTCAAATGCATCCCAACCCGCACGTCCTACAGCATATAATGTATCATCTTCAAAAATATTTCCCTCGCCATCGGAATAAAGTAAATATGGAGTAGTTGTCATTATTTTGATTGGTGTTTATTAGTCAAATTTTGTTGTGCAAACGCATTGAATTCCTGCGCTACAGATGGCGGAACTTCACTGTCTACTTCTTTTTGAATAAGTACGTTGTTATTAAAATCTAAAGTGAGTAGTCCATCTTTTAATACCACATTCTTCAAATCATTCCATGCATATTTTTTTTTAGGGAAGCTGTTGATTACAATTTCTGCATCATCAAAAGCGATCTCTTCCTGAAATTTTACTTGCTTTTCTAATGCGGCGGCTAACAGATAAATGATGGAAATCCAAATGCCGTCTTTTTGGAAGTACCATCCTACAGCTGCCAATAATAAGGCCAATCTAAAGGAAGGTTCAATGCCTCTTTTTATTTGATTAAAACAGAAATACCACCAGGCTAATATTAATAAAGAGAGTATGATGGTTGGAATGTTTTTTCCGGGAGATATTACAGCAGTTCCTATAAATGCAAGGATCGATAATAGTAACATCAATTGGCTGATGCGATTAATCCGTTTATTGTTTTTTTTCTTGATTACAATAATGTAGTCGAATGTTTTCATGTGGCTGACTTTTAACTTTTGAATTTTCCTTGTTGAATTGCTACGATACAATTAAATTGCATAAGCGCCACAAAATTCTAGCACCAACGTTACTGTCCCAATCTGTTTCTCCAACACCGATTTCCACTAAATCAAAGCCTATTAATTCTTTACCGCTTTCTTTTATTTTCTTAATTAAATAGATGATTTCTTCACTTTCAAATCCACCGGGAACAGGGGTGCCGGTACTTGGACAAAGCTTTTGATCTAATCCGTCTATATCAAAACTAATATAAACTTTTTGTGGTAGTTGATTAATTATTTCATCAGCAATGTCTTTCCATGATTGACCTTCAAATAATCGTTCTTTTATAAGCTTATCAAAGTAGGTAATGACTCTGAAGTTACTGTTGCAAATATAATTCCACTCTTCTTCGCAATAATCACGAACGCCTACCTGGACTAATTTACTTAAAGCAGGAATCTCATTCAATACATTATACATTACAGAAGCATGAGAATAAACAAAGTCTTCATATTTTTTTCTAAGATCACAATGCGCATCAATTTGTAAAATACCAAATGAACCATGCTTTTCTCCCAGTGCTTTAATAAGACCGAATGGCGTACTATGGTCTCCTCCTAAAACTGCTACCAACTTGTCTTTTTCAAGAAGTGTTTTACTTTGTTGGTACACCCAGTTATTCATCATTACATTGCCTTCATTTATTTCTTTTAGGCTCTTACACATGAATTTATTTTCTTCAGTCTTAGCTCCCTGAGAAATATAATCAATATATAATTCTGCTTCTTTTCTTAAATAATCGCTTTTGAATAATAATTTCTTATCAATTTCCTTCATGAAAAAGCCTTGTTTCCAACCATCTTTCCCTTCTGGATCTAAAATGTCTACTTGAAGGCTCGATTTAAATACATGATCTGCGGCGCGAGAAGTACCTGCACCATAACTAACAGTTACTTCCCAGGGTACCGGCAAAATAACCAGTCGTGCTTCATCTTCAGTAACAGGAAGCCCAAAAATGTTATTATTGGGGTTTGAAACAGCGTTGGGGTCGAAATTTGATAAATCAATCATTTTAAATGAAAATTGAAAACAGCACGCAAGTTAGTGGCTATTTCTCAAACCAGCACAATATGCTTGCCCGTTTTATGCTAAAATTTAACAATGTTTACTAAATAAGATATTAAATCAAGATTAAGCTTTAAGAGTGATGTTTATTGCGCCTTTCAATTAACTTTGCGTCCTAATTTTAAACTTATGGGTTTTGTAAGATAATAAGCTTATGATTTAAGCCAAAATTAAATCAGCCGATATCTGCTTAACCTGCTTAATAAAAATATATACAGATGAAAACTACTCATATTATAATTTTAGTGCTTATTGCAGCTGCCATTGCTGTTTTAGTTCAATTCTCCGGTGATTTAACAACTTATGAAACCATTGCTTCAGCCAAGGCTAAGCCAGGAAAACCAATTAATTTAATTGCCAAAATCGATAAGTCGCACCCCATTGAATATGATGCCGTTAAAAATCCGAACTATTTAAGCTTTGTAGCTGTTGATACCCTTGGCAACTCTATTAAAGTTGTTTACCATGACGCAAAACCCACTGATATGGAAAAAAGTGAACGTTTGGTATTGAAAGGATCTGTAAAAGAAGGCTATTTTGATTGTAAAAATATTTTGTTGAAATGCCCTTCTAAATACAAAGACACGCCGGGGGCGATGAAAAATAATTTACAAGCCTCCAACTAAACACTATCTTAATCTAACTGAATTGCTTTTTCATGAACTATATAGGTGAACATTTATTACCCGGTCAAATTGGTCATTTTTTTGCAGTACTTAGTTTGGTAGCATCTTTGTTATCAGCTTTTTCCTTTTATAAGGCAGATGTTTGTAAAAACACTTCGGAGCAAAAACCATGGCTCCAAATTGCCAGATTTTCATTTGGAGCTGTTACCATCAGTATATTGGCCATGTTTTTGGTTTTGTATTATGTTATTTCCAATCATTTATTTGAATATAAATACGCCTATACGCACAGCGATAAAAGTTTACAAATAGAGTACTTATTAAGCTGCTTTTGGGAAGGACAAGAGGGCAGCTTTTTGTTGTGGAGTTTTTGGAATTGCTTTTTAGGATGGATCATCATTTGGAAAGCTGGCAAATGGGAGAAGCCTGTAATGAGTGTTGTATCGATTACGCAGTTTGCCTTAGCAACAATGGTATTGGGTATTTATTTCTTTAATGTGAAAGTAGGTAGTAGCCCTTTTGTGTTGCTCAGAAACGAAATGGAAGCACCTATTTTTAGTCGCCCCGAATACTTGTCTTTTATTAAAGACGGTACCGGATTAAATACTTTACTACAGAATTATTGGATGGTAATCCATCCCCCTATATTGTTTTTAGGATTTGCTTCTACATTAATTCCTTTTGCATTTGCATTTTCCGGATTAATAAAAAATGATCATAGCTGGATTAAACCAGCACTTCCCTGGGCTTCTTTTTCTGCTGCGGTTTTAGGGCTGGGTATTATGATGGGGGCTGCATGGGCTTATGAGAGTTTGTCTTTTGGTGGTTATTGGGCATGGGATCCTGTAGAAAATGCTTCTTTAGTACCCTGGTTAACTTTAATTGCCGGTTTGCACACCAATTTGATATATAAAAACTCCGGGTATTCATTACGCCCAACTTATTTCTTCTACATCATCTCTTTCTCCTTAATATTATATTCTACTTTTTTAACTCGTAGTGGAATTTTAGGAGACACTTCTGTACATGCTTTCACCGATTTAGGCATGAATACTCAGCTGCTTTTGTTTGTGTTGATATTTTTTATCCCGGCTTTAGTGCTGTTTTTTATTCGATATAAATCTATCCCAACTATTCAACAAGAAGAGCAAACGTATAGTCGTGAATTTTGGATGTTTATAGGTTCATTGATACTATTTTTAGCGGGCGCAGTAATTATTGCTAAAACCTCTATTCCTGTTTGGAATAAATTGTTTGGCACCAATATCGCTCCTCCCGAAGACCCTGAGTTTGCTTACAATCAAATCCAAATATTTGTAGCAATTCTTATCGGACTGCTTACTGCTGTTACCCAATACTTTAAATATAAATCTACGCCTAAAGACTATTTCAAAAAAATCATCATCCCTACCATAGTTTCGTTAGTTATTTCTCTGGCTATAAGTCTTTTTGGCAATATCAATTACGAACAAAAAGGACCTGCTTTTTTAGTTGCTATTCATGTCGCTATATTTGGCGCGGTTTACGCTATAGTTGCAAACACCGCTTATTTATGGTTAGGCTTAAAAGGCAAAATTAAAGCTGCTGGCGCATCAGTTGCTCATATTGGTTTTGGTATAGCGCTACTAGGTATATTAATATCTTCGTCTAAAAAAACAGTGTTAAGCTGGAACACCACCGGCATTTCACCTTTAAGGATGGAAGAGGGAAATAAACCCAACCCAGCAGGAAATCCTGCAGAAAATTTAACCTTATTTAAGGGTGTAGCCACTGATATGGGTAGATATATGGTTACCTATGAAAAAGATACAATTAATCCCCTCGACCGAAAAAGGTATTTCGAAATCGATTTCAAATCGAAACAGGGTAACGATAACTTTAAATTGTATCCGGATGTTATTAAAAACAATAAAGGAATGGAGGGTTTTGCTGCCAACCCCGCTGCAAAACATTATTGGTATAAAGACATCTTTGTTTACATTACTTCCTTTCAGGATAATAAAGGTACAGATACCACTCAATTCCAAAATAGAACATTAAAGGTAAAAGATACCCTATTTTACAGCAATGGCATGATCGTGCTTAATAGTGTTAACATTAATCCTGTTGAACAAAAAAATAGGTATGCACCTGATGAAATGGCTTTGTTTCTGGATATGACAGTAATTTCCAAAGAAGGAAAATTGTATCGGGCAAACCCGGGTATTGCCATCAAAGGTCAGAGCGAATTACGTCAATTAGCTGATACCGTAATGTCGCAAAGTTTAATTCTAGTATTTAACAAAGTAATTGATCAAAAAACAGGCAAATTAGAAATAGGCTTAAAAGAAACCGGTAACATTACAGATTTACTTACCCTTAAAGTTTATGAGTTCCCTATGATTAATTTACTTTGGTTAGGTGTGGTGATTACAGTACTAGGTTTTATAATGTCTATCATACAGCGAGTTAAAGTTTCCGGAGAAAAATTAACAAAAACTGTATAGTTGGTCAGGTTACTTTTTTTAGATAGAAGTATTAAATGGAGTGGTAATACTTAATTTTATTTTCATTGAAGAAAAAGAACTACCATACTATTTTATTACTCCTGACAATATCCATGTTGTCAGGAGAGCATTTGTTTGCACAAACAGGGGTAAATGACACCGTTAGGGTAGAAGCCTTTATTACTCCGGAAGGAGATACAATTGGACAATCCTGGTTGCCACCAGTTTGGGTGAATGGCAAATTAACTAAGA
>JBIIAP010000259.1:0-3825 GCA_044239855.1 Sediminibacterium sp.
ATCTGCATCAGTAGGAAATGGTGCAGCATTATTTGAGCCCATACATGGTTCTTACCCGCAAGCTGCCGGAAAAGATATAGCTAATCCATTGGGTTCTATTTTATCATCTGCAATGATGTTGGATCATTTTGGTTTGCATACAGAAGCTAATATAGTTCGTGAAGCAGTTAATTGGACGCTGACACACAGTTTTGTTTCAAAAGACATTGATCCGATTAACAACTATGGAACCAATGCTATTGGCGATTTAATAGCAGAGTATATTAAGAAGCATGCTAAAACCGGAACACCGGATAGCGCAGATGCATTAGCGTCTACCATTATTTAAAACGAACGATTGTTCACTTTAAATAGTAAAAAGTTCTTTGTGAAATAAAATGACTGCATTACCTTTACGTAGAAGTAACCATCTATGTTCAATAAAGGAAACAATACAATCACTACAACAATTATGACGATTATTATTGTCATGGTGGTGATTATTATTATTCCGGTAATGCATGGGGATGTACTTTAAATAAGTAAACAACAACTTAAAATACAAGCCCCGCCTAAATCGCGGGGCTTTTTGTTTTCTTGTAATTTGCTTGTTTCAACAAAGGTTTACTGAAGAAACAGTAACCGCAACAAATAAAATCAATAAATAATAACACATGAACTATTATAACAACGATACCATAATATATCATAATGGAAAATTGGTAAAAGCAGCAGAAGAAAAAATTGATTTGTACAGCCAGTCTTTACATTATGGTCTTTCTGTGTTCGAGGGTGTTCGTTCTTATAAAACAGCATCAGGTGAAACTAAAATCTTTAAACCTGTAGCGCATTATGAACGTTTAAAGATTTCTGCTGAAACGGTAAACCTGCCATACAATTACAATACGCAAGCATTAATTGATGCAACGTATGAAGTGTTGAAGTTAAATAATTTGCAAGATGCATATATACGCCCTGTTGTATACGCACCGGCAAACATGAGTTTTGCTCCTAATACCGAATCATACCTCTTTATACAAGCATGGGAAATGGCGCCTTTTTTAGGTGATAAGTTATTGCGCATCATGACTTCTTCCTTTCAAAGACCTAATCCAAAAGCGTTTAAAATGCATGCTAAAGTTGCGGGACACTATGTAAACTCTATTTTAGCCAGTCAGGAAGCCAAAGCAAAAGGATTTGATGAAGCATTGTTGTTAGATATTAATGACAACATTGCGGAAGGCCCCGGCTCTAACATCTTCTTCGAAAAAGACGGTGTGTTGCATACACCAAAACCCGGGTATATACTTTCAGGAATTACCCGAGCAACGGTTTTTGAAATTTGTGCAACATTCAATATTCCAATTGTAGAAGGCGCGTATACTATTGAACAACTAAAGCAAGCAGATTCGGTTTTCTTTTGTGGTACTGCTGCAGAAGTGATTGGTTGGGAATCGATAGACGATACTGTTTTTCCAAAAGCTTGGAAAGATTCATTGGGTGCTAAAATTCAACAAGCATATAATGACCTGGTTCACGAAAAAAAATAATTAATCAAGCAGCACAATACAACATCATGGAATTAAATAAATATAGCAAATCAATTACGCAAGATCCTACACAACCTGCAGCTCAAGCTATGTTGTATGGTATTGGCTTAACGGATGAGGATTTAAAGAAAGCACAAGTGGGTGTGGTGAGCATGGGTTACGATGGCAATACTTGTAACATGCATTTAAATGATTTAGCCAAAGTAGTGAAGCAAAGTGTTTGGGACAATGACATGGTTGGTTTAATATTTAATACCATTGGCGTAAGTGATGGCATGAGCAATGGTTTGCCGGGTATGCGTTACTCATTGGTAAGCCGTGATGTTATTGCGGATTCTATTGAAGCGGTATGCGGAGCACAGTGTTACGACTCAGTGATTGCCATTCCCGGTTGCGATAAAAACATGCCGGGTTCTATTATTGCCATGGGCAGATTAAATCGCCCGTCTATTATGGTATATGGTGGAACCATTGCTCCCGGACATTACAAGGGCCAAGATTTAAACATCATTTCTGCATTTGAAGCATTGGGTCAAAAAATGGCCGGACAATTGGACGAAGCTGATTTTAAAGGAATTATACAACATGCTTGTCCGGGTGCCGGTGCTTGCGGTGGCATGTACACTGCCAATACCATGGCATCTGCTATAGAAGCGATGGGCATGAGTTTACCTTATTCTTCTTCTAATCCAGCATTGAGTGAAGAAAAGCAAAAAGAATGTATGGAAGCAGGGAAGGCCATTAAATTATTAATGGAGAAAAACATTCTTCCGCGAGATATTATGACACGCAAAGCATTTGAAAATGCTATTACGTTAATTATGGTATTGGGTGGAAGTACCAACGCTGTATTGCATTTGATAGCCATGGCCAGAAGTGTAGATATTCCTTTAACACAAGATGATTTTCAGGCAATCAGCGATAAGATTCCGGTATTGGCAGATTTTAAGCCAAGCGGAAAATATTTAATGCAAGACCTACACCAATATGGTGGAGTACCTGCAGTGATGAAGTATTTGTTGAGCAAAGGTTTATTGCATGGCGATTGTTTAACAGTAACCGGAAAAACGGTTACAGAAAATTTAGTAGATGTACCGGATTTAGATTTCGATCAACAAAAAATAATTTATCCTTTAGAAAATCCATTAAAAGCAACCGGACACTTACAAATATTATATGGCAATTTAGCTTCGGGAGGAAGTGTTGCAAAAATTTCGGGAAAAGAAGGTGAATTATTTGAAGGGCCTGCAAGAGTATTTGATGGTGAACAGGAATTGATAGCTGGCATTAATTCAGGAAGAATTAAAGCGGGCAATGTAGTAGTGATAAGAAATGTGGGACCTGTTGGCGCACCGGGAATGCCTGAAATGTTGAAACCAACTTCTGCCATTATTGGTGCAGGATTGGGAAAATCAGTGGCCTTAATTACCGATGGAAGATTTAGTGGCGGTACACATGGTTTTGTGGTAGGGCATATCACACCTGAAGCTGTAAAAGGCGGATTAATTGGTTTAGTAGAAGATGACGACATCATTGAATTAAATGTGGCCACTAAAAAAATGACCTTAAAAGTAAGCGAGGAAGTAATTGCTGAAAGAAGAGCTAAATGGGTAAAGCCGGCTCCAAAAGCAACAAAAGGATTATTGTTTAAATATGCGCAGTGTGTAAAAGATGCATCAGAAGGATGTGTTACAGATGAAGCATAAAAGAAGTAAGCACATAAAGATTACTAAAATCATAAGATAATAAAAAAAATTGTATGAATACAATTGAACAAAAAACATCAACAGCTGCTACCAATAACAACAGTGAAATTTTAAAAGATTCATTGTCAGGTTCAGTAGAGCTAAGCGGTTCACAAGCAGTGTTAGAAGCATTGATAGCAGAAGGGGTTGATACGGTGTTTGGATATCCCGGCGGTGCTATTATGCCCATATACGATGCATTGTATGATTACAATGATCGTTTAAAACATATATTGGTTCGTCATGAACAAGGAGGCATACATGCCGGCCAGGGTTATGCGCGCAGCAGCGGAAAGGTAGGTGTGGTATTTGCAACAAGTGGACCCGGTGCAACCAATCTGGTAACAGGTTTGGCAGATGCTATGATAGATAGTACTCCATTGGTATGTGTAACGGGTCAGGTATTTGCACACTTGTTAGGTACCGATGCATTTCAGGAGACTGATGTGATAAATATTACCACACCAGTTACTAAATGGAACTATCAGGTAACAGATGCCAATGAAATTCCACAGGTATTAGCCAAAGCATTTTATATTGCAGGCACCGGT
>JBIIAP010000260.1:0-3793 GCA_044239855.1 Sediminibacterium sp.
AATCACATTTAATAAACTATAACGAAGGCGCATGTTGATTGCGCCATTCATCATAAAAAAAGTAGCTATTAATAAGTGACAGGCTAAATCTCCATTCTTGTATAAGAAAAAGGGTATTCCACCGAATAAACTAATTTCTATTAAATCAGGGAATATGGTTTTTAACTGAAAGCATATTGTTACGATCAGCGGAAACCATTTATACACATCCGCTATTTTTTGTTTTAATAAAGGGAGTTCGTCTTTCAAAAAAAAGACAATTAAAACAAACCAGCTATAATTAATAATAAAACTATCTCTTATTACTTCCATAAGCGGATACTGCTTTAATCCCCTAACAGTATATATGATACCGATTCCTAACCAAACAAGTAATAATTTTAATTTTCTGTCCCAGCTAAATTCCAGTGTTCTAAATTGCGTAATCATTAAAAGAATTCCCATCAACCAGGTCACTTCTGCCAAAAAAGTATAAGCAATACCCTTATTAAAGTAGCAGTACATTGCATATACAAAAACGAACCAGTTAATATAAAAATGCTTTAATCTCAATTGAAAAGACAGATAAAATAATTTCGAATATCTAATAGCAGGAACCAGATTTTTTCTTTGACCGGAGACAGTCCATTATGCCCAATCGTTGACACACCATCACCCTGAGCAATAAGCTCCGGAACTACTGCACCAATCTTTAACCGATTAGGATCAATGTATTTTTTAAACTCATCTACCGGGTAGGCTATTTCTTTAGTTTGTTGCAATAAGTATTTAGCCGTTTTTTTATTGATGCTATACCCGTAACCGCTACAAATTGTTTTTATAAATGGAGTACCGTAATTGAATTTTGAATTGATTTTTATTCTGGTACTTCTCAATAGTTGAATATGTCCTAACCAACCTCCCCAAAAAAATAAATCGTATTGAGCAGTTAATAGATGGAAATTATTCTTCAATACATCCGGATCATTTAATACACTATCCGATTCCAGTATTAAAAATGGGGTATTATCCGGCACATCAGTTTTGGAGATGGTATGCCAAATTTTTCGGTTAGAAAGCAGAACGCCAATTTCTCCAAAATTTAATGAACGACCTGTTCGTTCTTTGGACTTATTAACTAATTGATGTAAGAAGGGGACTTTTTGCTTACTCGGGTAAATGGCTTCTATCAATTGTATGTCCGGCAATTGCAATTGCAGCTGCTGAACATTGGCCAACCTGTTTTGTTCATGGGAAGCAGTTATAATAAAACCCTGTATTGAATTAGCATTCATCAATAACTATCTTAATTGAATAACAATTCACTATATGCGTTGAGTTGAACAGACAATAGTTTATCCGAAGTAAATTGACGTGCATAATTTTTAGCATTCACACACATCCAATCGTAATCAGGGTGATTATTGCTTTCGATGATTGTATTGAATAAATTATCGGGGGTGGTGATGAATCCGGTTTCTCTATCCTTAATTAATTCCGGTCTGGTACCAATATTAAAACCTATCACAGGAGTACCCAAACTCATTGACTCCACTATAGTAAGACCAAATGTTTCGTACAATAAAGAGGATTGTATGGTGTATTGGGCAGATTGCATTGATGTAACCACTTCAGGGTGAGACAATTCTCCCTTGAAAATGATGTTTGGCAATTGGCTATACTTGTTTTTAAGTTCTTTTTCCAGTATACCAGAACCAACAATTTCTATAATAAAATGAGCAGGCAATGTTGCCCAGGTTTGCAATAACAGTTCAATTCCTTTTGAGTGATCTAATCTTCCAACAAAAAGGTAATGCTTGGTTTTGGTAACGGGTGTTGCAGGTGTTAAAGTACTTACCATGTTGGGCTTAAATATTATTTTATGGGCATCTAACCCAAGCTTTAATAATAAGTCTTTTTGAAAGTCAGATAATACTATAAAACGGTCGATGTAGTTAAATACATTGATTCGACGGTAATTCCAAAATGCCAATTGTGCAATCATACTTTGTACGTAGGAATTACGGTAACATTTGTGTTGAATACCACTTAAGGCTATTTTTTTTTGGGTACAAAGCATGCATATACCACTATCATTTCTATAAAAATTTCCGGATAAACACCACCAACGATAGTTGTGTAAGGTATGTACCACTTTAGCGCCAGCATCACTGGCAGCTTTGAATGCACTTCCGGTTAATATCGGAAAAAAATTATGCACATGTACGATATCTATTTTATTATGCTTAACTATTCTAAAAATGTCTCTATAAATTTTATTAGAAAAGAAGATATTTTTAAGGATGTACCACTTACTCATTTCATTTACAGAAACTTTATATTCAAATACATCTTCATTAGGCAAGCAACTTTTAAGGGCTTGCAACTCATTGTGATAAACGACATCTTCTCCACCGTTTACACTATAATGGTTATGAACTAAGAGCAACTTCATTTCTGCGTAAATAAGGTAATTAGGTTATTGCTTTTATTTAAGCTTGATGAGTTGATTTAACCGATACGTTGCGGACAAACTGATTCGGAGATTTTTTTTATCTGATAATGAAGAGGGGCCATCATAGGTTCCATCTAATTTAACCCATTGATAGTTTAAAGCAGACGTAATGTCAATCAGACCGGCAAACAACCATTTCCCTTTACTTAATTGAGCATGAGCGCCGTAAGTTAAATCCACCCAACTTCTGTTACCCCATCCTGCTCCAAAGTTGTAAGAAAGGTATTGATAATAATTAAAATCATTATTATGTACCACGCGCTCACCATGAATACCTATTTTGTTAGCTCCGCTCACCCAACTAATGTTCATACGCTGGCTGTTACTACCGGGGCCAATTCCGGCGCCTAAACTTTGCCCAAGTTGGGTGTAACCCTGACGAATGCGAGCATTAGTATACCAGCTTTGGGTTTTAGGAATACTGTATGGATTATCTCTGCCAAATATGAGGCGCGGATCGGGTAATTGCAAACGAGTAATTTCAGCAGCAAATTCAATAAAATCTGCTTTTTTACCTACTGTAAATAATTTTCTAAACCCTGCATTATATCCTACGGGAATAGTATCTCCCAATAAATTAAACGGTGTGGCAGGTTTATCGGAACGACCTACTTCAAAATAGGCTTCCGCTTTTTCTTCCGGCATTGCATAACGGACAAAAATAGACCCCAGCTTGGCTACTTTTTCTGATTGGCTAGAGGCAGTCCAGGGATAATTCAAGTGAGGGTCATTTGCTACATTCTTGTTGTAGAAATAATATGCATGTGCAAGCCCGATGTATAGATTTTTGATCCATTTAGGCTGCAAAGTAAATATGTATGCTGCAATTGTTCTTTCCGTACTGCTAACTTTTGGTACATATAAGCCCGGCCAAACATTTTGTTTTCTTAGGTTTTCAACCGGTTCAATACCAGATGCCTCCAGTAAACCATATATAAATTGGCCTTCCACTGTACCAATTTTAGTTTTAATTGGCTCTTTGGTATGAGCGGTAAAGTGCACAAAGCCGGGGGCATTATTGGTTAATACCAATGAATTGTGCATACCCGGCCCCCACCATAGATTTTCTGTAGAAAAACCAACTGCATATTTATTGAAGTTGTATTTGATGCTGCTTTGTCCGGGGTAAAATTTTTGTAAAGATTCCGTACCGTATCTGCTAGCTAAATCTATTACATTGATGTTCATGAAATAGTACCTTGAAAAGAAATCACCATTATTAAAACTTAGCGGAATAACATATTGTTCTTTGTTTTGTGCTACTACCCACTCGGGTTGAAACTTAATAGATACCCGACC
>JBIIAP010000052.1:0-12243 GCA_044239855.1 Sediminibacterium sp.
TTTTATCAGTTCGGAGCAGATGAAACGGTATTATATCAATCGCACCCGCATATTGGAACTAATAAACTACC
The DNA here is from genome assembly GCA_044239855.1 of Sediminibacterium sp. GTDB lineage: Bacteria > Bacteroidota > Bacteroidia > Chitinophagales > Chitinophagaceae > Sediminibacterium. The sequence goes on from JBIIAP010000052.1 coordinate 72, forward strand.
ACATATCATTACCGCCATGCGGCAGCAAATTATCGACTGTGGTGGTACCGTACTATTCGAAAAAAAAGTAACAGATATTATCATAAAAGACGAGCAGATTCAAAACGTAATAACTGCAGATGGAGATAAGCTTTCTGCAGATGCGTATATTCTCGCAACCGGCCATTCGGCCAGAGATATTTTTAGGCTTTTCGACAGTAAAAATATTTTAATTGAAGCAAAACCTTTTGCATTAGGGGTTCGCATTGAACATCCCCAAGAAATAATTGATGCTGCACAGTATCATTGCGTTACAAGAGATGAATATTTACCTCCCGCTTCTTATAGCCTGGTAGAGCAAGTAAATGAAAGAGGTGTTTTCAGCTTCTGCATGTGTCCTGGTGGAATTATTGCGCCTGCTGCTACCGATCCAGGAGAATTAGTGGTAAACGGATGGAGTCCCAGCAAAAGAAATAATCCTTACGCCAACAGTGGCATGGTAGTACAGGTTTCTGAAGCAGATGCTCATGCCTATTTTAAACAACAACAGATTCCTATAAAAAACAGTCCATTATTGTTAATGCAATTTCAGCAAACGATAGAACAAAAAGCTTTTGATGCAGGCGGTGGCAAATTTGTTGCTCCCGCGCAAAGAATGAGTGATTTTTGCAATACCCAATTTTCCGGTAATCTACCGGATTGCAGCTACTTACCAGGAATTAGCTCTACTCAATTAAACACTGTTCTTCCAGATTTTATTTATAAAAGTTTACAGGGAGGATTGATTAGTTTTGGCAAAAAAATGAAAGGGTATTTTACCAATGAAGCCGTTGTTGTTGCAACAGAAAGCAGAACATCTTCTCCTGTTAGAATTCCACGTTTACCGGATGCACTGCATCATCCACAAATAAAAAATCTATACCCCTGTGGCGAAGGTGCCGGATATGCAGGTGGCATTGTAAGCGCCGCCATGGATGGACAAAAACTAGCTCAAAAAATTCATCAACAGATAAATCAATAAGCTATATGAATGAGGTTTTACAAATTAATCAACTAAAAAAATATTATGCTACGCAAAAAGCAGTAGATGATATTAGCTTCTCCATTAAGCGTGGGAGTATTTTTGGTTTACTCGGACCTAACGGAGCCGGCAAAACTACTTTGCTCAGAATGATTACCGGAATTTTTTATCCGGATAGTGGATCCATATATTTTGATGGAAAAGTTTTCAATCCTGCCAACGACATCGTTAACATTGGTTACATGCCGGAAGAAAGAGGTTTGTACAAAAAAATGAAGATTGGAGAACAAGCATTGTATTTGGCTCAGTTAAAAGGATTGAGCAAATCGGAAGCGATGGAGAAGATACGATTTTGGTTCAAGCGACTTGAAATGGAAACCTGGTGGAACAAAAAAGTGGAAGACTTAAGCAAAGGCATGAGTCAGAAATTACAATTTGTAACAACGGTTTTACATGAGCCTAAACTAATAATATTAGATGAACCCTTTAGCGGTTTAGACCCTGTAAATGCCAACCTTATTAAAGATGAAATTTATAGACTTGCTCAAAACGGAAGTACAATCATATTCAGCACACACAGAATGGAGCAGGTGGAAGAAATTTGCGATCAAATTGTACTGGTTAATTTAGGTAAAAAAGTATTAGATGGAACGATAGTAGATATTAAACAACAATTTAAAGAAAATAAATTCAGCATCAAGTTACAGGAAGTTCCTTCTGATATTAATGCAGGAGCATTTAACATTACGGAACAAAAAGATAAAGAACTCATCGTAAAAATTAATGAAGGATTTAAGAGTAATGATGTATTGAACTATTTTATTCAACACCAATACAACGTTGAATCATTTAATGAAATATTACCTTCCTTAAATGAAATATTTATTCAGTTGGTAGAAGGCACTACTGCTACAACCAGAGCTTTTGAAAATAATTTAACAGTGCGCTAATAACAAATTAAAAGCAGCTACAACAAAAGAAATACAATATTTTTTATACTCCTAACAGGATTAAAATTTAATAGCATGAATAAAATACGGCTTATCATACAAAGAGAATATCTCAGTAGAGTAAAAAATAAACGATTTTTATTAACCACCATTTTAACGCCTTTATTAATGGTGTTATTTTTTGTTGGAGCAACCTACTTTGCTTTACAAGGAAAAGACCAACATAAAGTTGCAGTTATTGACCAGAATGGATTTTTTAAAGGAAATCTGAGCAATTCAGAATACCTTGTTTTTGAATTTCCGGAAGGTATTGATACTTCCAACTATTTAACTAAAGGATATACTGATATATTGATTATCCCTAAATTTAACGGTACTCAAAAAGTTAATTACATAATAAGATCAAAAAAGAGAATTGGTTTAAATACGGAAGAAACCATCAGTGATAAAATTAATGCGGCCATAGAAGATCATATGCTGCAAAATGCAGGAATTGAAAGAGCGCAGCTCGACTCTATCCGAAAAGAATCTCAATTTGCAGCATTAACCTCCTTAGAAGAACAAGGCGATTCAGCTAAAGAAAGCAATGCAGCACTTTCTTATGGGATCGGATTTGGCAGTGGTATGCTCATTTATATTACGATGTTTATTTACGGTGCAATGGTAATGCGCGGCGTAATGGAAGAAAAAACAAACCGTATTGCAGAAGTAATGATCAGCAGTGTAAAACCATTTCAATTAATGATGGGAAAAATTATTGGGATTGGCGCTGTGGGTATTACACAATTTGTTCTTTGGATTGTGTTAATTGTTGGATTAACTACCGCTGCACAATTATTAATACCGCAAGATGTATTAGCTCAGGTAAATACATTACAACAATACAACGGCCAAATTCCGGCAGGCGGAGTGGTTCAGGCAAGTGAAGCTGCTAACAAAATATATAGTATACAGCACACCATGAGCACAGCCAACTGGCCTTTGATTTTCGGATGCTTTATTTTTTATTTTATTGGAGGATACCTTTTCTACGCTTCTCTTTTTGCAGCAGTAGGAAGTGTAGTAAATGAAGATCCGCAAGATGCGCAAAGCTTAATGTTACCGATCACTATGCCCATTATATTTTCATTTATCATCATGAGTAATGCGGTGCAAGACCCTAATACTCCTATTGCAACGTGGGCAAGCATTATACCTTTTAGCTCACCCATGGTAATGATGGCTAGAATAGCCTATGGAGTACCTGGTACTGTTACTTATTTGCAATTAGCCGCAAGTATGATTAGTTTAATCGGGGGCTTTTTGCTAACCACCTGGTTAAGCGGAAAAATTTACAGAACAGGTATATTAATGTATGGAAAGAAAGTAAGTTGGAAAGAAATGGGCAAATGGATATTCAGAAAAAACTAGTATAAAAAAATCCCGCAATGTTCATTGCGGGATTTTTTATGTAATATTATTTCACTACTGAGATAAGGAAACTCTAATATTAACCCCTGCCCTGGTATTAACCATTGGCGCAGAAGTAGAAATATAAGGTGTTACTCTTCTTTGATCAAAGAAGAAACGCACACTCACTCTGTTATTCATGATATAATCAATTGCAGGCATAATGGTTATTTCTTTTTGTCCGCCTGTACCATACGCATTGGCCTGATCTAATCTGCTATTGCTATTTGCAACATCACGAAGTGAAATATCGAATTTAATATTGATATCGTTTTGCAATGTTTTACCCCCCATTCCAGGGATTTTAAACGGCAAGGTTATTCCTTTTTTACGCCAGTTCATTCCCAGGATCATTTCAGTGCTTCTACTTTCACTTAATTGATAGTCTACTAAGCTCATACTCAATTGTCGACTTTTTCTATATTCAAAATTAAAATTGAATTGACCAACAGTTGTAAAATCAACTTTCAACAATGGCTCAAAACGCTCTGCAATAGTAATGTTCGGCACTAAGAAGAATGGAATATAATTACCGCTGGTGGTATCAATAAATCCAGGAGCATTAAAGCGGAATGGATCTTGATAAAGCAATGCACTGTTAAAACTATTCATGCTTAGTTGCCCATTGTAACCATGTGTAACAGTAATGTTGGTAAAAGTGGATGCTAAAGCAGGAATTTTACTTAACCCAGTATAAGTCAATTTCCAATTGGGTTTGGGCAGTATCCCTCTGAATGGATTAGCGCTGATATTTTGACCGGCTTCTTTCATTAAGCTTACACTTTGTGGATCCTTTCCTGTATAAGCTGCAAGAAATGCAGGCACTAATACTTCCTGTGAGTAGCGACCGTAACCTTTTGCATAACCATCCGGGGTGAATTTTTGGTTATCGGGAAGTGCCTGCCAATAAGGGTTTTCAGATGCAACTCTTTGCGACAACACCACCCTTGAATCCTGAAACTTCCTGAATGTATTAGAAATTTCATTTGGATTTTGTTGATCAAACATCGTGTTAAATGCAATATATGAAACACTAAAACCTCCATTAAACAATGGATTCAGCTGCCCAAAATTATTGCCTGTTCCGGTAGTATCTTTTATTAATGCTGAATAATCTTTAGTAAATGTTTTCTCTAAGTTTAAATCGATGATTAAATCTCTGATAGGTTCTAACTGTGCCGATATGTTTAATCTTTGCTCATAACTCTGGCGGAATAAAAAATTAAATGTGCTATCTTTTGTTAATAGTCCTTTAGCAATTTTTTGATTAATCCATGCATTGTCTGGTTGTTTTCCAAAAACATAATCCAGGCCTGGTGCTAATGTTTTAAAGTTCTGCCCAATAAATTGTGAACTATCCATATATCCTGGCAGTCTGCTCCTGAAATTTGCACCATAATTAATAGACACATTCTTAATCATCGTAACAAACTTTCCTATACCCCTTTCAAAATCATTTATATCATTATCAAAACTACCTCTACCCAGTTTTTCAGCTAACCGTACATCGCGTCTTTGTTGTCGCCATTTTTTAAGTGCTACAATTCTTGGCTTTCCCTTCAGGTCTTTCAGCGCTTCTTCTTTCGTTTGAAGTGAAATTCCTAAAGAAGCATTGCCCAATGGCTTAATATTAGTTGCCGTTTTAGACTTTGGTTGCTGCAAGCTATTTACGTTTCTCAGCCATTTAGATTTTGCATAAAGATTGGCAAAACTAAATTGTGCATTCAGGTTATTTTCCTGAGAGTTTTCGATGGTATTTCCTAAGTCTACAGCGATTCTACTGGCGCCAATCCAACTATAAGAAGTGCCATAACTGTAACGGGCATTAATCCAATCCGAAAAAGGCAATTTATTTAATGGCAGGGTATAATTCAGCAATACTTTTTGTTGATACAATGTATTTCTTCCTCCTTTTAAAAAATTACTCCTTAATGAATCTTTTTTCCATGGCTCATCAATTCTGCCATTTGGTTCATCAATTCTTGCGTTGTTGGTTGCATTAAAATCTGCATTTAAGGAACGGGTAATATCCCATCGCATATTGTAAAAACGATCGAATGTAAAATACTTGTCGTAAGTGGTATCAACTCTTTCTACTTTATTACTGTAAGAATTAACAATTCGCGGGATGAATTCACCAAACTGTCTATTTATGTCTGCCCTAAAACTTAAGAAAGAAGGACGGAGATTTACATTTGCATCACGCAACCAGGTTAGCCAGGGAGATCTTCCTTTGATGGTTTTTTTAAACGGTTCAATATAACGACTTTGTCCTGTGAATGTGTATCCTAATCCACCTCTGTGTCGAACAATTTTATTTTGGAGAATTACCGGACTGCTTTGATCTGTTTGTGAATAAGCATAACTAAAATCAAAGTTACTCAGCTTTAACAAGCCGGGTTTTCCGGGCCCAGGCATTACCCTCACGTTGGTAAAATTGATCGTTTTGATAGTGGTTTGATCAGCGGCAACTCTATTAATTGAATCACGCACTTGAGCAGTACTTTTAGATAATTTTTCTTTCAGGGAAACATCTAAATCATACGGATCAAACTCTGGTGTTCTAATATTTCTATTAATACTTGCATAAACGGGGATGGTAAGCTTCGCTTCTTTGGGAACTAATTTTCCTGCATCTAAATTGGCTGCTATATCAAATTGAGTTAAGTTGTCTTTGGCCCTTTCATTCACGCGTTGCTCTATTGTTCCAAATCCCTGCGTATATTTATTTGCAGAAACTGTTAAGGTTCCTAAATCTGCCAAAGTAAGATCTACCCTGCCTAATGCAGCCCAGCCACCTCTTTCATCAATACCGGACAAACGCAATTCATTCATCCAGACTTCTGAACTAATTGCATAGTCGTTTTTAGCAGGGTTTTCAATTGCAACCAATATACCACGAACCTCCCCTAAATTAGGGTTACCCATGATAGAAAATGTTTTATTATCTATTAATTGCCGGAATATTTGGGTAACATTTGCACCAGAGTTGTTTCGTAGTAATTTCAAATCGATTAATTGTCGTAAATTAAAGTCGAGATTATTTTCAACAGGCCAAACCTTTTCTTCCTGCCCTCTTACATAAGTGCCGGGCTGAGTAATTTTCAGCGGGATTTTAATTTCATAATAATTGTTCAAAAAGTCTTGGCCAATTCTTACAATTGCATTTAATTCATTATCAGCCAGTGGTCGTTGACCAGCGATGGACTCTGCGTGCATATACATCGATAATTTTGAATATCGTCGCATATCTAAATTCAGGGTTTTAAAAATCCCTCTTGCATCACCACTATTTAAATTCTTAATCCGCATACTCACTGCTTGCTCATTTTGTCGGAGGTTTACACCATTATTACTCAAAATTTGAACACGCTCTACGCTAGGCGGCATTATATAGTTAATAGGCTGACGACTACCATTTTCTTCCAGATTTACTGATAAGGTATTGAAAGTAGTACCTGTTGAATTATTTACAGGGGAATAGGATCCGGTAGTATCTACGTTATAGGTAAATTGTCTCCATTGATTACGAACCAAATCCATTCTGGCCAGACGAAGAACTACAGAATCTTCAAAATCAGTTAAATATAATCGTGTAAAACGAATTGACTTAAAATCAGGAATATTACCTACTTTTCTGGTATATCCTCTTATTGGCACTCTAAATAAAAACCAATCCTCCGTTTTAGCAACCCCTTCTGCTGTATTTACTGTGATACGCCTTTTATCGGTAATATAAGGAGTTACTCCTACGTCCATGCCCGGCTTCAACTGAAGTTCATATTCGTAATATGCTTCTGTTTCATTCAAGGTATTGTCTCTGTTTAGATCTTCATTATCCGGGAACAATGTGGCGGCAGAAGTAAACTGACCACCAGTTGTTGCAACAGGAGAATTTCCTTGTGGATTATTAAAATTCTTATATCTGCCAAGTATACCAGTACCGGCAGCATCATAAAGAGGATCCCTGAACCATCTGTAGTTATCGTTAGAAGGGTCGTTGATTGCATTTTGATAAATAACAGAACCAGTACCAAAATTATTGGCTAATTTTTCAAGCACTACGGTTCTTTTTCTACGTTCTCCCTCATCATCTAATCCATCAAAACCAACATCCTGAAAAGTTCTATCGTTAGGATCATTACTAAATGCCTGGGTAATTTGAATAGGATTTACCGGTGTTTTACCCCAAGTGTTACTACTGTCTACAGCAGCAGGAACATTGGGTGTGTTCATGCCATTTTCATAAAATCTTTTCCCGTCTTTCAATACATCTTCGCTAATATTACCGAAGTTTAAAAAGAGTTTTCCTCCTTTACTTCCAGGATTATTTATAAAAGGATTTTGCACCCAAAATTCTACGAACTCAATATTATTTGTTTCGAAATCTGTTTGATCGATTGAACGCATTATACCCGCCCAACGTGCAGCAGGATTAGTTAATTTGCCGGTACTTGTAACCTGACCAGGTGATGTTTCAAAATTATATGCGCCCTTTTCTGAAGGATAATAAGCTAAGTCGAAAGTAGCAGCTTGAACATCGGTAATGTTGGTAGTACGTTGAGGAAATAACTCGTTGGTAAAAACTTGCCGCACTCGTGGGTCACTTAACTCAGCCAAATTTTTACGCAATGGATTGTTGGTACTATTTTTATCCTGAAGATTGGGTTCAATATTATACCATGCTAGCTTAGCTCTGTTTTTATTATAATCTAAACTATCTGTAAGTAATGCTTCCGGAAATTTAGGATTGCCTTGCGGTGTAGAAGCCATTGCCCAGGATGTATAAGGAAAACGCAAATCAATACTTGCTCTGGTTCCTTCAAAATCATCAATAAAAATCAAACCCAGATCTCCCTTACCTATTTGAGCAGGATGCCCTGGCTTTAATACTGCAACTTCACCATACGCATTAATGGAAGATTTTACTTTAGTTTCATAAAATGGCAAGCGATTGAGCATTCTAGTTAACCCGGGCAATGTATTTCGGTAACTAAAGTCTAACCCATACATCGTGTTTTTAATGGGGTCATCGCCATAACCCATTTTGGTGAAGAAAGGTCGTTCACCTAACTTGACCATAGTTGCTCCCCAGTTAAATTTTTTATTAGCAATATAATCTAAACGTAATCCGGTAAACCCTCTTTGTTGCACCCCAAATCCGATATTGTTTTCAAAAGAAACTTTTACCGGAATATTAGAACTTAACAAGCCCTGGTTAATTATTTTAACTGTACCTAAATTATAATCAACCATATAATCTCGTCCCTCCTGGAGTACTTGTCCGCCGGCAGTTACAGACACAGAACCTTGCGGAATATTAAATGCATTCAAATAAATTTCAGATCCGCCACTGCTTCCTTTTACCTGACCTTGCATCACAAAACGATTCAGGTTTGCATAGGTTTGTGCAATTGCTTTAATTGAATCATACAACTGGTAATAAATATATTTCTTTTTAACAGCTGTTGGCATTCCTGAAAATGCAAGCGTATCTAAATCGCGACCAAAGGGTTCCAATACAGGAAATACTACCCTACCTAATTGAGGTAAAATGGTGAACCCATCAATGTAATCAAACACGCCATCTGGCTGTGGATCATTTCGATTATTTAACCGATCGAGATTTAAAATTCGTAATAAAGATATGCCATCCACCTTGGGGGAAGATTCAGGCAAGAATCGCTTTAAACCTCCACTTGGTTCTTCATACAAAACATTTAACTTAAATTCATCCCTTTGAATACCTCCAAATAAATCTAAAGAGTACACATTTTTCATCATCAATCCCCACAGTGGAGATTCAGTTCTTTGCGAGGTTGCTTTTAATAATTTCAAAAACAATACTTTCTGCACTCCTTTATTAGAGTCTAATGCAATGTCTTGTGAAAATTCACCCACCTGATACACTTTACCATTATAAGTGTATTGATAAGCGATAGCTAAAACTTCATCGGATTGTAATTGCGAATTGATCGAAATAAATCCGGCCTGTGGATTAAAATAATATTCATTTGCGGTAAGTTTACGCGCAAATGTTTTTTCAAAATCATCAACCGGACGTAATCCTTTATTTAATAACAGACTATTAATAAAAGCCGGATTTCTGGCATTGGGATTTCCTACTAAAGAACTGAATAAATCATTCGCACCATTGGCAGGCAATTGATTAGAACTTAAAGCTTGTGTTACAGGATTATATGGATTTGTTTCGCCCAAATCAGTTAAACCAACAATATCTCGGGCTTCTGTAGTAGCTCCAGTTCTATTGGTAACCCACACTTCAACGCGTTGAATTTGCACCTGGGAATTAACTACTGGTAAATTCCGCATTGTTTTATTGAAGTTGTTTCTAAAATAATTACTCAATAAAAAGTGTCTATTCTCTTCATAATCATCTAACCTTTTCTGGAAAGGTTGCGTTGCGGCACCTCCCTGTAAAGCCAATGACTGCCTACTAGATCGCTGATTGGCTAATGCTGCTGTAACAAATAATTTACCAAACTGCAGTTGTGTTTTTACCCCAAACAAGTTTTGCGCACTGGTAATTAAGGTTGATTTGGTTTGAAAATTAATATTTCCGGCTTCCAAACTTTTGATGATTTCATCGTCCATCCCTTTGTAATTCAGCTTAAGCTGGTTATCGAAACCTAAATTGGAAAGCGTATTATAATTAATGGGGAATTTTAGTTTTTCGCCAATTTTTGCATTCAGATTTAAGTTGGCATTCATGTCAAAATCAAATCCCCCATTTTTTCTAGCTCTTTCCGGTAATGTTGGATTTTTTATATTTTGACCTTGGTAACCTGCAAGAATATTTACCTCTCCGCTTGGTTTAATATCGAACTTAAATGGATTAGAAAGTGGATCTGTGAGTTGTTCATTTATTTTTTTACTTCCATCTTTTATTTGATTTTTTACTTGATCAGCAGCATCTTTTACTTGATCTTTAATCTTAGTGACTGATTGCACTTTATCTTTTACAGCCCCCAAATTAGGTATGGATGATTTTAAATTTTCGCTAGCAATACCAAAAATCCGATCAAATAAGTTTTCATATGCCCGCATAGGTGGGCGAGGTGTTTTTTTATTGAGCTGTGTTAATGCATCAGCTCTCTTTTTAAAATAATCGGTTTCGTCTTTTTTAGACTGAATACGCAAGTATTCGTCGAATGTTAAGTTAACCGGTTTTTTAAAGTTTCTTCCCCCTATTTGTTCTTGAACAACATAAGATCTGGTGACAGGATCATATTGAACAGATTGTTTAATAACATTCGTATCCCTCAAATCAAAAGGGTTGTTGCCTTTGGAAGAAAAATAATCTCCCCTCCTGTCATAGATAGGGTATGGCAATGAATCGCTTTGTTGTGCAATACTAGTTGCAGACAACAATAGTAAAATTGTTATTAAAAAATTACAATGAGTTTTCAAAAAAAAAGCTTTGTTGGGTAGAGTTGGATCTTATAGATTATAAGTTTTTAAGTGCTTGTTTAATAATGTCTTCCAATGAATGATTATCGGGTTGAGCTTGAACAACTTTTTTAACAGCTTGCTCTGCCATTGCCCTTCCAATGCCTAATGAGATTAACGCATTCACTGCATCAACATCATTTTGCTGCAGATTAAACCCTGGTAATGGAGAATCCGCCGCTTGTTTGCTCAGCTTATCTCTTAATTCAACAATTAGGCGTTCAGCAGATTTTTTTCCAATGCCCTTTATACTTTCCAATTGTTTGGTATTTCCTTGAACAATGGCTTTGGTGATCTCATCTGGTCTCATTCCTGATAACATCATTCTGGCCGTAGATGCCCCAACTCCCGAAACACTAATCAACTGCATAAATAGCTCTTTTTCAATCAGTTCTGCAAAACCATACAAGGTATGTGCATTTTCGGTAATATGTAAATAGGTAAACAACTGTCCCGATTCTTTATTACTGATTGCCGAATAGGTATTAAGGCTGATATTCAGGTCATACCCTACTCCATTCACATCTACTACGATGCGGGCCGGTGTTTTCACTGCAAATATTCCTTTAACAAAAGCTATCATAAATGGCTGCAAAATTAGCAAAAAGAAAGCAATAAGCTTTACCTTTATGGTTTTATGTGAAGATAAATAAATAATATTATACATATCAATCTGAATTTTCATGAATAAACCCTCAGCAGCAATTACCGCAGTAGGCGGTTATGTACCGGAAACCAAATTAACCAACTCCGATTTAGAGAAAATGGTTGAAACCAATGATGAATGGATTAGAAGTCGGACAGGCATCGAAGAAAGAAGAATTTTAAAAGAACCGGGCAAAGCCAGCAGCGATATGGCAGTACCGGCTATTCAAGAAATTCTGCGTAAGAAAAATATGGATCCTAAAGAGATTGATTGCATTATTTGTGCAACTGTTACTCCGGATATGATTTTTCCCGCAACAGCCAATATCATTGCCGACAAAATTGGAGCCACTAATGCTTGGGGATTCGATTTAAGCGCTGCATGCAGTGGTTTTTTATTTGCATTAAGCACGGGTGCTATGTATATTGAAAGTGGGCGCTTTAAAAATATTATTGTGGTGGGAGTAGATAAAATGAGTTCAATCATCGACTACACTGACAGAGCAACCTGCATTATTTTTGGAGATGGAGCAGGTGCTGTTTTACTACAACCTTCAACTGACGAAAATGGAATAAAAGACAGCATTTTAAAGAGCGATGGGAGTGGAAGAGACTACTTACACATTAAAGCTGGTGGCTCATTGAAGCCTGCTTCCGT
>JBIIAP010000261.1:0-3758 GCA_044239855.1 Sediminibacterium sp.
AGGTTTAACACCGATTATCATGGTAATTAGTCCGTTATCCGGACAAATGATGAATTGATTATTATGTTGAGCTATAAGAAAATAATCCTTATCTGACTCAAAGACATTTATTAAAATAAGATGATACGTGCCATCCGGAAAATGTTTGAAGGCACTGTTACACGTATACGCAGCTAATGGATAATTGGTCTGTGATAAATAGTGAGTAATATCTACCAAATTAAGTTCAGGCTGCAATTGCAAGAATTGCCCCTTTATAGCGCCAACAATATAATCTCGCTGGCCAATATCTGAAGACATCGTAAGAATGGGCATGCGACGTTATAACGTATAAAAGGAGGAACTTATTTCACTAACTCGCCATTTTTAAAGAAAAATTTATTCACCAGTTTGTCTGCCAAAGACGGAAAAAATCTATTTAAGAAAACAGTTTGCTTACCATTGAGCGTTAGCACTAAAGTTCTTTTTCTTTTTTCAATGGCTTTTATAATATGATCAGCACAAGTAGCTGAACTCATCATTTTAGATTCGTCCATGGGTGATTCACCTTGAGCTTTTCCCTCTTTATTTAGTGCTGCATTTCTGATGTTTGAAGTGGTAAAACCCGGACAAACCCACATTACATTGGTTCCACTGCCTAAGAGTTCAGTTCTAAGTGCTTCTAACCATCCGTTTACCGCAAATTTAGAAGCAGAATAACCACTTCTGCCAGGTAATCCACGATAGCCTGCAATGGACGATACACCAACTACAGTGCCTTTATTTTGGAGTATGTAAGGCAGTGCTAATTTGGTACAATACACTGTTCCCCAAAAGTTAATATCCATAACTTTTCTAATGGTATCTAATTCAACATCTGCAACTAAAGAACGCATGGAAACACCCGCATTATTTATTAAAATATCAATGGTACCGAATTGATTTACTACTGTCTGAATGAAGCTTAAACAATCTTGTTCTTTACTCACATCGGCAGTATGAATTAATAATGGCTTGCCAGAATACAAAGACTGGAGCTGATAAAGTTTATCATAATTTCTGCCACAAGTAGCCACTTTAGCACCCTGTTGCACAAAAGCATCAACCAAGGCTTTACCAATACCTTCCGAACCACCGGTAATTACAACTACTTTATTATTGAATGGAGACATATAAATTGTTTATAGACCATGTAAAGGTAAGTAGAACAAAAGAAAATAGGAAATTGCTATAAAGCAGAATTTTAAAAAATATTCATTTTTTTAGAATAAAAATTTGGCAGAAATAAAATTTCTCTTATTTTTGCAACCCGAATTACAGATAAGGATTCGGGTAAAAGGATTCTGTAGCTCAGTTGGTAGAGCAATACACTTTTAATGTATGGGTCCTGGGTTCGAGTCCCAGCGGGATCACCACTAAGATTAAGAAACACTGTCAAAATCAATAATGACGGTGTTTTTTTTTGTATTTCCAGCAATAAGCCCCAAAGGAATCAACACAAAATATTGTGGAGATTTGAAAAATTAGGCATCAATTTTACATAATCTGAACAGATAACACCCTACAAATGATAACTTTTCAGTTTAAACATTGCTTGAATTCTAAACCAAGAGATTAATTCTGCCTTTACAAAAAAACAACCCCTAAGATCGGATACTCAAGATTAGAGAAAAAGGATTCTTTTTTATCAGCATTATTAATGTAAGTAGAATTGCTTTCTAAATTTTGTATTTATCTTAATTCAGTATATAATTTATTGATTGATGAGATTATATAGCCATTGAATAATCAGTATATAAGCATACATTTATTAAAATATTTGTTATGAAGATATTGCTTAAAACAACCGCTTTACTGTATGTGTTAATCATTACTATTGCAAGTGTAAAAGCTCAAGATAATATTAAAGAACATAAGGCGGTTATACAATTAAATTCAGCTGATACAGCAGTATGGAATAGTACCATTGGCAATATAAAGAATTTACAAAAAATATGGCCGGATCAATTGAAAATTGAAGTAGTAATCCATGGCAAAGCGCTAGGATTTGCATTGAAAGAAAAAACACATGTTGAATCAGAATTAAAAGCACTTATGTCCGGCAACTTAAGATTTATTGCTTGTGAAAATACCATGAAGAAACAAGCAGTTACAAAAGACATGTTAGTATCAGGCATTGAAACGGTTCCTTCGGGGGTTGCAGAAATTATTTTAAAGCAAGAACTGGGGTGGGCTTATTTAAAGAGCAATTAGAAGAATAAGTATGATCAAATTGATTCATCAAAAATCAGCCTACCAATGTATGCTGGAGAATAAAAACTAATGCGCCACTAAAAAATCCAATCAGCGCAATCCACGATATTTTTTTTAAATACCAAAAGAAATCAACGCGCTCCATACCCATTACTGCAACGCCGGAAGCAGAGCCAATGATTAAACATGAACCACCAGTACCAGCAGTATATGCCAATAATTCCCAAAAATAATGATCAGTTGGAAAATCTTTTAGGCTATACATACTTTGCAACGCTGCAACTAATGGAACATTATCAAATACTGAAGACATCAATCCTATAAAAATTGCCACTAAGCTAACATTACCCACCGCATCATTTAATTTATTGGCCAATTGCGGTAAAATACCGGCTGATTCTAAGGAAGCAATACTCATTAAAATACCTAAAAAGAACAGAATACTTGGTGTATCTATTTTCCGCAATGCATGATTCACAGACAATAATCCTTTTTCATGTTCATGCTTTTTATTGTGAATCAATTCTGTAACTACCCAAATTATACCTAAGCTAAAAAACATACCCATGTAGGGTGGTAAATGGGTAAGCGTTTTAAAAACCGGAACGAATAAAAGCCCGGCAATCCCTACATAAAAAAGCAGGTTTCGCTCAAGCCCACTGGTAGTAAAATTTAAATTTTTATCGATAGATATTTTTAGTTCTATTGTATCTTTTATTAAATAATTAATGATTAAAGTTGGTATTAACATGCTTACCAAACTAGCCAAAAATGTTTTTTGGATAATATTAAATGGCGTAATCTGTTTTCCGATCCACAACATAGTAGTGGTTACATCACCAATTGGACTCCAGGCACCACCCGCATTTGAAGCTATTATTACCAGCCCCAAAAGCAACCACTTTGTCTTTTGTTTTTTAATCAATTTATTTAAAATAGACATCATTACAATTGTACAGGTAAGATTATCTAAAATGGCAGATAAGAAGAAGCTTATAAATGAAATCAGCCAAACTAATTTGGTTTTATTGTTGGTTTTTATAGTTTCGGCGATATTTTGAAAACCGTCGTGCGCATCAATAATTTCAACAATAGTCATTGCTCCCAATAAAAAAAATACAATTTCACTAATCGAACCTAAATGGTGTGAAAGATTGTCCACTACAACCATTTTATCTGGTGCATATAAAATAATCACTAACCAGCATACAACAGCGGTAATTAATGCAGTAGCAGATTTATTAATATGAATATAATGCTCTAATGTTATAGCAAAATAACCCAAAACAAATACAATCAATAAAAAAATAGTCATCACTTCGTATTATATTATTTGCAATATAAAGTAAAATAAATTAATCGTTTGGCAATTTATCTATCAGCTTAGCAGTAACATCTACGTTAATTTCTAACCGATTGATTGATGAATTAGTTTTATTGATTTTATTTTTTAACCAATCATTTGAAGAAGACTTAGGATGTTTAGAAACTTGGTTGATCAACCAAGATTTACCGGCTGATTCCTT
>JBIIAP010000262.1:0-3747 GCA_044239855.1 Sediminibacterium sp.
CTGCAACTTAGTGTCATCTTTTTTTTTTGCTTGATACTGACAGGTGGTTCGAGATATGCCTATCATTTTACACGCCTTTCGGTTACTTAGCTGCTCTTCACTAACAAGGTACTCTACAGCCTCCCGTTTCGCACTAGGCGTTAAAACTTTTTTTCAATCAAGTTTTTCATAGCCCGATTCTCCATGCTAATCTCAGCAAACATTTTCTTTAACTCTGCATGTTCCTTCTCTAAATCCCTCAGTTTAGATACGTCACTGGATTCCATTCCTCCATACTTTGCTTTCCAGTTGTAGAAGGTTGCTTCGCTAATACCTAATTCTCTACTAAGATCCTTGATTGATAAACCTGCCTCATTTTTCTTAAGCGCAGATACTATCTGGTGTTCGGTAAATCTTCCTTTTTTCATGACATTTAAAGTTTAAAGTTAACAAGCTTTTGCTATTAACTCTAATCTTACTGGCCGAACTTAGGGGAAGTTTACATCAATTCTCAAAATATAGATGCTATTCTACATAGGTAGGTTAGTATTTAAGTTGTAAAATTTATCAGGCAATGGTGGCATATTCCAATAGGTTTCTAATATGGAATTATATTTATAGCTTATTTTGTTTAAATAATCAATATATTTTTTATCTTTTATTTTGTTTTCATTTAAATCTTCATAATATGTATTTCCATTTGCTCCATCTGCAACACTCAAAAAATCGTAACTAGTAACCCCCATTTTAAAATCAGCTATACCATCGATATTAGCCATTGCGCCTTCACTATAACTAAATATTAAAATGTTATTATTTTCTACAAATGAAACATTCAACCCACCATAATACACATTCTCGTTGTTTATATCTTCCTCTTCATATTTTACCAATGATTTAAATAAAATAAAATCAATATTATTATTCTTCTTAAAATAAATGTTCAATACTTCTTTTTTGTTGGGAACAGGAAACTTTCTTTGTTTTAATTTTTCTATTTGATCCAACGTTAAAAATTGATTTTTTGAGTAAAAATCTTTATTGATTATACTCTGAATAAACAAATCAATATCAGATATATTATTCTGCGATATTAAAAGATTTGCAAGCTTGTCTATATATTTTATTTTGTCGTCTAATGTTAAAATTTGAGCGTACTCATGTTGAATCTTTACTTTATTCAAAGTAGTATTTTTGTTTGGAATTGACTTGTTGACCTTCCTTTGGGAATAAGAAAAATGGGAAATCAATAAAAATGCAATTAATAAGAACTTCATATTTTCAATTTCAATTTTACGGATTGAATCATTTTATATAATATAACAGAAATTAAATGTTCGATCATTATATTCAGTCAACCTTAGCATTTTTAAAGTCTACACAATACACCAACCCCTCCCTACAAATTTCCCCTTTACCTCCATCATCTACCCCTTTTTCGGTTCGCTTTTTGGTCGGCTTTTTAGTGAGTAACCGATTGTTGGTGTCTAAAATTTTGCAAGTTTTTTAACCTAATTGATTCAATCGCTTGCAGCACAAGTATTTCCCTGGATCCATACTGGTTTAATTAAAAAACACATGCTACCTTCGTTTCGGCAACTTTAAAGATACATTCACCTATTTTGCATCATTTTTCGGTTCGGAAATCGGTGACTCACCGATTTCCGAAACGAATTCTATAGACAAATACCTAACTTGCATTAAATATTTACTGCATGAGATGCCGGATATTGAGTTTTCACCGTTCGTTTTTGGCTTTTCTTCCTTTCGTATTGGCTGCTTTTTCCCTCAACGCTCAGGATCCCAGTTACACCGTTCCTTTTAGCCCAATTCTTAAAAGATTGGCAATTTCGCACACTTATAACCCCATTATCAATACTTACAACAGACCAATTAAACTTTTACCGGTAACGGTTCCTTCTTTAAAAGGGGTCGGGCAATCTTTAATGATTGCTAATCATCGCTTTTATATTTATTTCTCCTCTACCGGGGTTTTGTATGAATCTGATTCTCTCAACATCAATCAAAAGACCCTGGTGTTTAAAAGAATTGACAGAACGGTACTCAGTCATTACAATATTTGCTGCTTTTCATTTACTTACAAAGACAATATTTATAATATAGGGGGTTATGGCTTTTGGCGATACAACGGACAACTCAGAAAGTTCGTCATGGAATCTAAAGAGTGGGATATTATACCACTTAAATCGGAAGTACCAGTACTAGAAGAAGACTATGCTCCTAATGTTTGGTTGGATTCAAAAAATGGATTACTATACAATTTATCACATACCGAGGGTAATCAGGCAATAGAGTCCACCCGTAGCAATAGCAACAACAATGTTTATAAAGTAGATACTTTAATGGTGTTAGATCTGGCTTCCAAACAATGGAGCAAAAAAGGTGCACTACAACCAGAACTGGTTAAGTCTTTTCTACAAACTTATGTAATTGCATATATGGATTCCGGGTTGTTGGTTGAAAGGAGCCATTCCATTGAATTTTGGAACTTGCTGAATAATAATATAAGCATCCTCAACAAAAACAGTAATAAAATTCATTTTCTTCATGCGAATATCTATACCGAAAAAATTTTTTGGTCAGAAAAAAATAAACTACTTTTTGGCAATATTGAAATAAATACACCGGCAGACTCTATATTTTTAGAACCGGAAGATTTTATTAATACCAACATTTCTGTTTATATACCTATCAGCGATAATATCAAGTTTAATTGGAAATACGCCGGTTACATGGCAGGTGTTTCTTTCTTAGGAATAACATGGCTGCTATTTAGATTTCAGCAAAAAAGAGGCAAGAAAATTATTAATGCTATAAAAGACAATAGTCAACCAGCGCTTGAACAAACAGTTATAGGAAACTCCTATATCAACAATGAGATTCCTATGACCCAAAGTAACCAAAAAGCGCTTTTCACTTCAGTTGAATTAAACCTCATTCAACTCATGCTTACCAACTATAAAGAAAAAAGACAATACACCGGCTTGGACGAATTAAATAAAGTGTTGGGAATTTCTATTAAAACCGGCAATATGCAAAAGCGAACCAGAAGTGATGTTATTTCAGGCATCAATAATAAATACAAAATAGCACAAAACAATCCTGAATTGATATTGATCGACCGTGTTAAAAGTGATTCAGACAAACGGATTTTTGAATATTTTATTAGAGAAACTGAGGTGGAAAATATTGAAAAGCTAATCCAGTAAAGAGTAAACTATAACTGTATGAAAGTATGCTGATATCGGTATACTTTCTGACTTGAATAGCCCCCCCAAAAAACAAAACAGCCCCTCCGCTTTTACCCGAAGAGACTGTTTCATTATCATCATTCCTTATTAATCCTTACTCCCAAATTTCATCTTTACCGTCAATCCATTTTTTAACAGAATCGGTTGTTACTGATTTTGGTCGCTCTAGCGGGAACCCTAATGCTCTGTCCCAACATAAGCTCGCCATTACTCCTAATGCACGGCTCACCGCAAACAACACGGTATAAAATTCATATTCTACAAAGCCATAATGCACCAATAATGCACCACTGTGCGCATCAACATTGGGCCATGGATTTTTAATTTTTCCTAATGATTGAAGAATTGGTGGTACTGTTTCATAAATATTCCAAACCGTATTCACCAGTTTATCATCGGCCATGTGTTTTTTACCAAACTCCATCTGTGCAGTAAAGCGCGGATCTGTTTTGCGTAATACCGCATGTCCATATCCCGGCACTACTTTACCCGACGA
>JBIIAP010000053.1:0-12198 GCA_044239855.1 Sediminibacterium sp.
AAAAACCTTGCTATCCCGATTAAGAATTCAATCGGATAAACGTAAACTTTTTCAGCAGTTAGAGCTATTGATTATAGATGAAATTAGTATGGTCAGGTGTGATATAATTGATGCGATCGATACTATACTCAGGCATTATAGAAATAAAGTAAACATACCATTTGGGGGAGTGCAATTATTATTAATTGGAGATTTGTTTCAACTTACTCCGGTAGCTCAAGATAAAGAATGGCAAATACTATCACCACATTATGAAAGCCCATATTTCTTTGCCAGTAAATCTATTCAAGAACATCAACCAGCATATATTGAGTTGAATAAAATTTATCGGCAAAAAGATGCACACTTTATAGATGTATTAAACATGATTCGTAATAACGAAATTCATGAAGCCGGACTTAATATTTTACATCAACGCTATGAGCCAAAATTTAACCCAAATGATCATGAAGGCTACATTACACTTACTACACATAATTCAAAAGCAGATTCGATCAATACAATTGCCCTAAACAAAATTTCTGTTTCTCCGGTTAGTTTCAGAGCGGTTGTTTGGCAAGATTTTTCTGAAAAGAATTATCCTGCAGATGAACACTTAATACTGAAAATTGGGGCACAGGTAATGTTCATAAAAAATGATCAGGAAAGAATTAAAAGATATTACAACGGAAAAATAGGTGTTGTAGAAAAAATAGAAGAAGATACCGTTTGGGTGCATTGTAAAGGTGAAGATGAACTAATTGAAGTTAAAAGATTTACTTGGGAAAACATTCGTTATACTGCCAAGCAACAAACTCAACAAGTTGAAGAAACAGTAGTAGGTTCATTTAATCAATTTCCGCTTAGATTAGCCTGGGCCATTACGATACATAAAAGTCAGGGGTTAACTTTTGAAAAAGCGGTAATTGATGCCGGACAAGCATTTGCAGCAGGACAGGTATATGTTGCATTAAGTAGATGCACCTCACTGGAAGGCTTAGTTTTGCTCAGTAAAATAACAGCAAACAGTGTAAAAACAGACCAGCGAATTAAATTGTTTATGGAGAATCAACCCATTGATGAGCTGGCAAATATTTTAGAAAAAGACAAATCTGTTTTTGAGAAAGCTATTTTACTTGATCTTTTTAATTTCAGCAATGCGAAAAAAATAGTTGAATTCATTACGCAATTATTACATGAAAATGAGCACCAATTTAATACTGAATCAAAAATATTTATCAACGAACTCAGTGAAAAAATAGATTACATTATTTCCATAAGTTCAAAATTTGAATCGCGCTTACAATCGATATATCGGGATATTAATAATGTAAATATTCAGAGTGAATTAGCTCTCAACACAAAAAAAGCAGCAGAGTGGTTTGTGCCACAATTAAATGCTTTATTAACCGCAATAAAAAACACACCTGTTATTACAGAAAGCAGGCAATTAGCAACAGAATACAATGAAGCAATCAGTAATATTTACACAGTAATTTCGCTGCAAGTACATGTATTAACCAGTTGTATAAAGGGATTTAATTTAGATGAATATTATGTAGTTCGCAACTCTTTTGTACTTCCTGCTTTTTATCCAAATGCGTATGCAAGTATTAATAAACAAGTATCGTTAAAAAGTGAGCGGCCTGATTTATTTAAACAGCTCAAAGCGGTTCGTGACGAAATATGTAATACGCAGAATTTGCCCATTTACATGGTAGCAAATGGCGGTAGTTTGGAAGAAATGGCAACCTATTTACCACTTACTGAACAAGAGATGAACCAGGTAACCGGGTTTGGACCAATTAAAACTAAAAAATTTGGAGACCAATTTTTAGCTGTGTTAATTTCTTATTGTGCATCTAACCATTTGACCTCTTTAATTCACTTGAAACCTACCACTAAATCAACAAAGCAGACCTCGGAAAAATCAACTAAAATTGACACTAAAAAAATCACGTTTGATCTGTTAAATAAAGGAAAATCAATAGATGAAATTGTAAGTGAAAGAAATCTTACCAAAAGTACAATTGAGGGGCATTTGGCCTATTATATTGAATTAGGGAAATTGGAGGTTTCTTCATTAGTTGAACCGGAAAAAATAGCGCTTATAGCACACGCAATGAATGATTATAAGTTAGCAGATGGTATTAGTGCTATAAAAAACAAACTGGATGATTCGATTTCGTATGGTGAAATAAGAATGGTAATTGCCAGCAAAAAGAGCGCTGAAAATGGTGATATATGATAGTAGAAGTTGTATTAACTATTCCAAATTCGCCAACTTTCTTCTGCTTGTAAAACGAGCATTTCATAGCCATTTTGTGTAGACGCCCCCCTTGCTTTTCCTTTCTGTAAAAATGCTGTTTCTGCGGGATTATAAATCAAATCAAATAAATGATGACTGCTATTGATAAAATCATACGGTATTTCAGGTGATTCAGTAATAGCAGGATATTGGCCAACAGGAGAAGTGTTGATGATTAAGGTATGCTGTTCAATAATATCTTTTGTTAATTGATTATAACCCAGCACATTATTAGTGGCATTTCTGGAAACAAAATGAAATGCTATGTTTAGCTCATTTAAAACATATTCTACTGCGGCGGCGGCCCCACCGGTTCCAAGTATAAGCGCTTTGTTATGATGGGGCTTTAAATAGGGTTTTAATGATTGTTTAAAACCAATAACATCAGTATTAAACCCGGTTAATATTCCGTCTTTAATCTGTACACAATTACAGGCGCCCATTTTCTGAACAGCATCAGATAGATTATGCAGGTATGGAATGATTTTTTTCTTATAGGGGATCGTAACATTGAATCCGCATAAATATGGATTATGACGCATCATTTCCTCCATCTCTTCTATTTGTGGTATAGAAAAATTTTCATATTCGGCATCAGCAATACCCAAATATTCAAACTTTTCAGTAAAATATTTCTGAGAGAATGAATGAGTAAGGGGGTAGCCCACCAATCCAAAAGTGCGCATTACTTATTTATTTATTGAGGTATAATTCAAATGTATCACCTCTCAATCCAATTCTCATAGCTTCTAGTGGTATAACTTCATTTGGAGCGATATTTCCGAGATTCACATTACAACCAATTAATTCAAGAAAATAAAGCTGTTGCGCTTTTTGGGGTGCCTCCCAAATTATTTTTTCGGCTGGTATCTGAGTTAATATTTCCTGAACCAATCCTTCTCTAACTTCGCCACTACCTCTATAAATACCTACATTTCCGGCTTCTCTGGCTTCAGCAATTACATAGGAAGAGCCTGCTTCTAGTTCGGCACGCATTAATTCAATCCATTTGTACGGAGGAATAATATGGGCGGCGTCTTTACTCCCTACTTCACTATAAATTGTTGCGTGTTTTGTTAATTTTTCAATATATCCGCATTTTTCAGTGTGTGGTATGCTAACTGATCCGTCACTCACTTCAATATGCTTAATATTATAATCTTTACAAACGTTTATATAATCATCGAACTGATTACGAATTAAAAAAGCCTCAAACAATGTACCACCAAAATATATTGGCATGTTGTATGACTGATATAATTCAATTTTTTCTCTAAGATTAGGGGTTACAAATGAAGTTCCAAAACCTAGTTTTACTACATCTACATGTGGTTCTGCAATACTCATGAAATTTTTAACTTCATTCATGCTTAGCCCCTTGTCCATCACCATTGTTAACCCTGATGTACGAGGTTGTTGGGTTCTTTCCGGTATTTGTGTTAAATTAAAATTCATACCTTTTATTTTTTACAGCTGCAAAAATAAGCTAAAGGATTGAATCTTAGGTATTCGGGAACAAGGTATTATTGAGTTTAAACTAATATTTAAGGTTCATAGCTTTTTCTTTTTCTTATAACGTGCAATTAAATCGACCACCTGATTGTTTTGAAGGATATAAGGATTTAATTCAATAAACTTTTTCAGGAGTTTGGGGGCTTTTCCCATTCCTATTTCTAACCTAATAAGCGCTTCCTTAGATTTTCCCATTGCAAATAGAATACTGCTGGAATAGAAGAAAAACAGGGGTTTACCTTCTGTAGCAAGTAAAGCAGCGGTAGTTTGATTGAATGCCTCTTCATATAGCTCGATTTGCATTAAGCATTTAATTAAAGCTTCCCAACCAGCAATGTTTTTAGGTTTGTTGCTCACTACTGCTCCAAAATATTGAATTGCTTCTTTATAATTTTTAAGGTTCATTTTACACTCGCCCATAGCCAGGTTATACTCGGAGATATTTCTATGGATTCGCATTGCGCTTTCAAGCTGTTTACATGCGCTTTGCCATTGCTTTTCCAACATATAGGTGACAGCAATTTTATAATGCAACTTGCTGTCGTCGGGATTTAAATGCACTGCTTTTTTATAATTAAACCGAGCCTGAGCATTATTATTCATCCGTTGGTAACAATGACCTATAGCTTCGTATATAACATCTTCAGGACGTGATAGCTCTAACACTTTTTCGAGTACTTCAATAGCTTCTTTATATTTACGCAACCGCAAATAAGCATCGCCCATATTACGGTATGCGTAATCGAACTTCTCATCAATTGCTACCGCATATTGGTAAGCGTCTATTGATTTTTCATACAATTTTATTCCCTGATAAGCTGCTGCAAGATTAAACCATGCTAACTCACAAAATGGATGCTCTTCAATAATAGCTTGATGCAATTGTATACTCTCTTCATTTCTGCCTGTAAAATCAGTCCAGAAGCAGATTTTATAGAGTGCTTCCTCATTGGTAGGCTCTTCCTCTAAAATCAATTTTAAACAATCGAATACTTTGTTAAATTCTTCATAATCGTCGTACACATCCGCTAATTCAAACAAAAGATCCTGGCGATCTCCACCTGAAAATTGCGTTAGCGCAGATTCTAACAAATCTACTGCCATTGCCTGTTGGTCTAGCGCCAAATATGCATCTGTTTTTAAAATATACAAGCTTACATCATTACTGTCAAACAGCTCGGCTTTCTCTAAAATATCCAATGCGTCATGATATTTTTTAGTTGCAATTAATAAATCTGCTTTTTTAATCATTAAGCTTGCGCAATAGGGAAATTGCTCCATCGCTAATTCAGCTGCTTCGAGTGCCTCCGATAGGTTATCCTTCTCATCATAATAATCTATAATACGTTCAAATGCTTCTTCTTCTAAAAAGCTATGACTTTTACCTTGCCTCATATTTTGATATTGAGCAATTAGCTCTTTCAGCTCTTCACGGTCATCACGGTAATAATTGTTTCGCATAGTGCTATTGATCTTATACAATTTAAGCCAAAAAGAAGAAACATATAACTGTTTTTCTAGTTATTGACTAGATTTTCAGTAATGTTAATAAATAAAATTTGAATATAATGTATAAATATCGTTAATTTTGCCATGTGAATCAACAATCCAATTCTAAGAAATGGGCAATTGCTGTTATTCTGCTATTTAGTATGCAGCTGGCTTACGCTGCGCTTTCCTTTACCGGTATTATAGATGAAAAGACCAAAAACAGTAAGTACTCACTTCGTAGCCTTCATCAGTATTCTAAAAAAGGGTTGTCATTAAGTGCAATAAAGTCTACTTTGCAATACAGAGGAATGTTTTTTCCACTAAATTCTTCTTCCAGTTTTACCAAAACTGAAATAACTAGTATGATTCAATATGATAATGGGCACACTAGTTATGTATATCCTTATAAGATTAAGGTTAAAGTTCCCAAATTCAAAACGCCTCAACCTAGTCACTAGTTTAACATTCTGTAACCGCTTGTTGGTATATCAAACTTGGCTGCCTGCACAGGGTTAAAACTTATTTTAGTAGCAGTATAAACAATATTTTGTTTATCTCCTTCTCTGGTTTCATATTCCAAAACAAATCCGGGTATATTTTTAAATTGGTATTCAAATTCTGTAACAGAAGGGATGATATTTGGGGCATAATAAACAGTAAATGAATTCCCGTTTTGTAATTGTAAAATGGCTTTTTTGCAATCGTAACCCAGAATTTTTTTTGTCTCACTTGTATACAATATATTCAAATTGCTGTACTTGCTATTTTGCTCTATCCATTTTTTCTCATCTAATTTTGTAATAAATTTATTACTACCCATCTCCCTTAATATTACCGCTGTTCCTGTACTTTTATTATAAATCATTGTTTGACTAAATGAAGGGCTCGTTAAGTCAACCCTACTATCATTGCCTTTAATATAGACTGTTTTACTGCTTGATTTCAAAAGCGCAATTGTTTCATTATCTGCCTTTACTGCATCATTTATAGCAATACTATAATGAACTGTACATTCAGCAACTATACGTGTTTGAGCAGTTGTAGGCTTTACCATGTAAATTAAAGCAAATAAAACCAAAATGTTTTTCATCGGAATATATTTTTAATTCAAAAATAGTTTAAAGAATTCATATATATTATAACTCCGCTAAACTGCTGATTAAACTCTAATGGAATTCCTGTAAGAGATTATAAAAAAAGCCCTTCAATAATTGAAGGGCTTAAAGTTAACTACTTATTTTTATTTGTTTTGTCTTTGAGGTTTTGTACTTTTTTTTGTGTTTCCATCATTTGTTCATAACGTTCCTGCCATTTACTTTTTGTTTTAGGCGCTTTGCGTTTTTGATCGATTTTAGTCAGTATTTTATTATGATCAATTATGTAATTCTGGATTACAAATTGTAGAAGCAGCGTGATAATATTTGATACGGTATAATACCAAGTTAATGCAGAAGGCAGACTATTGAATATAAACAGCAACATAAACGGAAAGATATATGGCATGTACTTCAAAGCAGGGTTGTCCTGAGTTGGAGTCATACTCATATTATATATTGAAATCAAGAAACTAGTAATAACTGCTGTAATGGTAAATAAACTGATATGGTTGCCAAATGCAGGTATAGAGAATGATAAATTTAAAATCGAATCATAAGAAGATAAATCTTTACTCCACAAAAACGCTTGTCCTCTTAAGGCAATATTAGAGTTGAAAAAGCTGTATAATGCGAAGAAAATTGGGATCTGCAATAATGCAGGAATACAACCGCCTAATGGATTAACACCGGCCTCTCTAAACAATTTCATTTGTTCCATTGCAAATCCTTGCTGGTCATCGCCTAATTTCTTTTTCAATGCATCTAATTCCGGACGTAATGCCTTCATCTTTGCTCCACTTAAATAACTACTATACGTTAGTGGCGCTGTTACTAAGCGAATAAATAAGGTTAGCAATAATACAACCCATCCATAATTAACAATAAATCCTGCAAAGAAATTAAATACATTCATTATTATGTACTTATTAATTGGGCGTACAAATGAATACATATCTCTTCCGAGATTAATGATTTTATCCATTTCCGGCGCTTGTTTTTTCAGGATATCATAATCACTTGGTCCAATATAAAATTGAAAAGGGATGTTTATATTAGGAGAAGCAGGCACTTTCATTTGTAAGGTAGCAGATGTACTTGCCAAATCATGAGAAGTGTCGGTTGCACGAGCCCATTTAACAGCACCGCTATTAAATCCATTGGCAGCAATCAATGTATTATTAAAAAACTGCTGAACCACACTTACCCATTGTACCGGTTTTTCGAATGTATGATCTTGTTTAGATGAGATGTAATCAAAATTATTGTCTTCTGAAAAGCAGATATTAGAAACCTGACGTTCATAAACTGCTGTTCTTTCTAATTGACTGGTTGCTACGTCCCATTTAAAATTAAGCGTATTGTTCGTTAGTAATTGGTCAGCCCCATTCATTAGTAACTTCCAATCAATTAAATAACTATCTGGTTTTACTGTAAATTCGTGGGTTATATTTTGTCCATTGGGTGCATCAATTGTAAACCGAACAACCTGACTACTATCTACCTTTTTTTCAACTGAGGAAGCGGTAAAATAAAGGGATTCTGAAGAGGCAGATTGGCCTTGTGCCGTGTTAATAGCATAACTAACATTATTCTTATTAGCTAATACCACAAGGTTTGCATCACCATCTTTATATTTTTTAAGCGTTACGCTTTTGATTTGTGCACCTTTATTGGTTAAGACTACAGTCATTACCTGGTTATCGATGGTAACGGTTTGTTCTGAACCAATTGCAGCGGTTGTAAAGTTGCCAGCAGCGGTTGTTCTGATTGCAGAGTCTCTTTTTAAGGAATCGATACGTGCGGATTGAGTATCCAGCACTTTAAGTTTGGCTGCGGCCACTTTGGCCAATGAATCTTCTTCCTGCTGCTTAATTTTAAGAACAGCGGCTTGTTGCTGGCCGGTGTACCAAAAATATAAAAGAAATAAACCTCCCAGCAACACAAAACCAATGACCGAGTTTTTGTCCGTCTTCATACTAATATTTGATTGAGGGTCAAAGGTAGTATATGAAAGCGGTCTTTCCAACCCTCTATATTACCTTCCTGTCAATTAAATTAAAGCATCTTTAGCAGTAGATTTTACCGAGCTTTTGCTTTCGTTAAATTTTTTAGCTGCGTCTATAAAACTTACAAATAATGGAGCCGGCCGTTCTACTGTACTTTTTAATTCGGGATGATACTGAACGCCTATAAAGAAAGGATGATTGGGCAATTCAATGATTTCGACCAGCCCTGTTTCTGGATTTTTACCACTTGTACGCATGCCGGCATTTACGTATTGGTCGAGATAATCATTATTAAATTCATACCGGTGTCTATGTCTTTCCAGAATATAGGTTTCGCCATAAATACGATGCGCTAAGGAATTTTGATCGATTTCACATGGATACGCTCCCAGACGCATGGTGCCTCCCATCATTTTAATTTTTTTCTGCTCTTCCATCATGTTTATAACAGGATGAGGCGTGTTAGGCTCCATTTCTACAGAATGGGCACCCGTTAACCCTAATACATTTCTTCCAAACTCAATAACAGCCATCTGCATACCTAAACATATACCAAAAAATGGGAGCCCATTTTCGCGCGCATACTTAACTGCGATGATTTTACCTTCAATACCCCTTAATCCAAAACCAGGGGCGACTAGTAACCCATCAAAATTTTGTAATTTCTCTTGAACATTTTCATCCGTAATAAACTCACTGTGTACATTTACCACCTGTACTTTTACTTCATTTAAAGCCCCTGCATGAATAAAACTTTCTAATATTGATTTATAAGCATCTTGCAACTCAATATATTTGCCAATTAAACCGATAGTTACTTTACTTTTTGGATATTTTAGTTTGTCCAGGAAAGCTTTCCATTTATCTAAATTCGGCTCATTGAATTGAGTGATGTTCAGTTTTCTCAAACATATTAAGTCGAGCTTTTCGCGTAACATATGCAATGGAACTTCATAGATGGTACTGGCATCCATTGCTTCGATTACAGCCTCTTGTTTCACATTACAGAATAATGCTATTTTACGTTTCAGTTCTTCGCCTAAAGGTTCTTCAGTTCTACATACCAAAATGTCCGGATGAACACCTGTTTCGCTGAGCATTTTCACACTGTGCTGCGTAGGCTTCGTTTTTAATTCTTTAGCTGCTTTTAAATAAGGAATTAATGTAAGATGAACTACCATAACATCTTCGTCCGGAAGTTCCCATTGCAGCTGACGAACGGCTTCAATAAAAGGCAAACTCTCTATATCACCCACCGTACCACCAATTTCAGTTAAAACAATGTCGTATTTATCATCTTTGCCTAGCAATAGCATTCTGTGCTTTATTTCATCAGTGATATGCGGCACAACCTGCACTGTTTTTCCTAAGAACGCGCCGGCTCTTTCTTTGTTAATTACAGTCTGATAAATTCTTCCTGTAGTAACATTGTTTGCCTGCGTAGTATAAATATTCAAAAATCGTTCATAATGCCCCAAATCTAAGTCTGTTTCAGCACCATCTTCTGTAACATAGCACTCCCCATGTTCGTAAGGATTTAGGGTGCCGGGGTCTACGTTTATATATGGGTCAAATTTTTGTATGGTAACGCGCAACCCTCTTGCCTGAAGCAATTTAGCCAAAGACGCTGCAATTATACCTTTCCCTAAACTGCTGGTTACACCACCGGTAACAAAAATATACTTAGCCATATACACAGATATTTTAAGCTTCTTTTAAAAGCATTGATAAATTAAACTTGACCTGAAAATTATTAACTGAAAAAGTTGTGAGGTCGTACAAACCTACTGCAAAAAATTTATCTGAAAAAATACATGTTCTTAAATGAACAATCAAAGTTAGAATGTGTTAATTTTTTGCGTACATCTTATCTGAAAAATATGAAAAAAATAGCTTTTTTAACTTTATTGGCCTTTTGCACTGCAGCATTTTTGAGTTATACTTACAAAGCTCCTGCTCCTGCTGTATTAACGCCTGAATGCTATGAAAGCTGCTTCAGTGGTGATGTTCGTGACCAATTCAGCGCAGAAGCAATGACACCGAAATTTGCTGCAATGCATGAAAATCCAACTTTATATAAATTGGAACAACCGACAGGTTCTCCAATCAATTTTTCGGCTCCGGATGGTACGGATGCGAAAGGTTATTTAATAAAAAGTAAGAAAAAAACGAATAATTGGCTTTTTGTGATTCAAGAATGGTGGGGGCTTAATGATCATATAAAGCGAGAAGCAGAAATATTGGCGGCAGAGTTGGGTAATGTAAATGTTTTGGCTATAGATATGTACGATGGGAAAATTGCAGCTACACCGGATAGTGCGATGAAACTAATGAAAGCTGCTACCACTGCCCGTTTAGAAAGTATTGTAAAAGGAGCCATTGGTTATGTTGGCTCAAAAGCCAAAATATATACCATTGGCTGGTGTTTTGGAGGGATGTGGAGTTTGCAAAGCAGCATATTAGCGGGACACCAAGCAGCTGGTTGTATTATGTACTATGGCAGACCAGAAAATAACTTAGTTAAATTGGGAACACTGAATTGTGAGGTGATCGGATTTTTTGGAAATCAGGATCAAAGTCCATCACCAGCTGTTGTTACAAAGTTTGAAGAGGATATGGCTACTGCCGGAAAAAAGCTGGTTACACATAAATATAATGCCGGCCATGGTTTTGCAAACCCAAGCAACCCAAGTTTTAACAAGGAAGCTACCGCAGATGCACATCAAAAAACATTGGCATTTTTAAAAGCACGGTTATAGTGCTTTTTACATGTCACTAATGATTTTTTTGTAACTGGTAACTATTCCTTTAATTAAGGACGAACTGAATCCCTGATGTTCCATGTCATTTAATCCGGCAATGGTGCATCCTCTGGGGGTAAGTTACCACCACCGATTATTGCTATTTTAAGGGACATGATTTTTCTAATATAATTTTCCGATCGATAAATAGTTGCGCACATAATCATCTACTCCTTTCTCTAATGAATAAAAAGGGGTTGAATACCCTGCATTTTTTAATTTAGTCATATCGGCTTCCGTAAAATATTGATATTTATCTCTGATGTCCATTGGCATATCAATAAACTCAATTACAGGTTCTAAGTCAAGCCCCTTAAATGTAGCATTTACTAAATCTATGAATGATCTTGCAGTACCTGTACCTAAATTATACATTCCGTTATGCTTCACCTCCCATTTACCTGAGTCCATCTTTTCAAACATCCATGCAATAACATTTACCACATCTTTTACATAAATAAAGTCCCGAAGTTGTTCTCCATCTTTAAAGCCTTCTTTATGACTTTTAAATAATTTTACTGACCCGTTCGCTTTGATTTGATTAAAAGAATGCCAAATAACACTTGCCATTCTTTCTTTATGGTATTCATTGGGACCGTAAACATTAAAGAACTTGAGGCCTGTCCAGCTTGGTGGTTGATTTTGTTGACGGATGGCCCATTTATCAAATTCATTTTTACTTATTCCATAAGGATTAAGTGGAGTTAACTGATCGAGTATTGCATGATCATCTTTATAGCCATGTTCGCCAGCTCCATAGGTTGCTGCACTGGAGGCATAAATAAATGGAATTTTATTTGCTACCGCATAATTCCATAACATTTTAGAATATTCGAGATTTAATTCTTCGTGAATGGCATAATCAAACTCAGTGGTATCGGTTCTGGCACCTAAATGTATAATAGCTGAAAGTTCAGGTTTATGGGTGTTGAGCCAGGTCATTAAACTTTGTCTTTCCACTATTAATTCAAATTTTTTAGACTCCCAGTTTTTTCTTTTTTCTT
>JBIIAP010000054.1:0-12192 GCA_044239855.1 Sediminibacterium sp.
CATAAACCCATCAGCACTGCAATATCCGTTCCATGTCCCTTACCGGTTTTAGCTAGAGAACCATACAGCAAAACAGTTATAGTAGCAATATTTTCGAGAGAGGTAATTGACTCAATACTTTGTAAACAACGTAAGGCAGCTTTCCATGGCCCCAGCGTATGAGAGCTGGAAGGCCCCACTCCTATTTTAAACATATCAAAAACAGAAATCGATTCATGTGCCATAATGCTAAGTTATAAGTAAAAAACAAAATTACTTACAAGTGTTAGGAATGTTTTTCCGAACTTCATCATTAAATTTCAACATTTATAATTTACCAAAACATGGAACTTTCTTCGTTGTTAAACCGATTTAATGAGCCTGAAACCCTTAAAATGGCCAAACTAGGCCGCGAATTGCGTGCTAGTGGTATTGACGTAATTGATTTAAGTCTTGGCGAACCAGACTTCGATACGCCACAGCATATTAAAGATGCAGCGATTAAAGCTATTAATGACAACTGGAGTCACTACACTCCGGTATCTGGTTTTCTTGATTTAAGAGAAGCCGTTTGTACTAAATTAAAAAGAGATAATAATCTTGATTATAAATTTGACAATATTGTTACTTCAACTGGTGCTAAGCAAAGTTTAGCCAATGTGATACTTGCATTGGTAGATGAGGGAGATGAAGTGGTTATACCAACACCCTATTGGGTTACCTATTCTGAATTAGTGAAAATTGCTCGTGGCAAAGTGGTTGAAATAAGAACTAAAGTAGAAAATGAGTTTAAAGCAACCCCGGCTGAAGTTGAAGCAGCTATAACTCCTAATACCAAAGTATTTATGTTTTCTTCACCATGTAATCCATCTGGTGCAGTATACAGCAAAGAAGAATTATCTGCACTAGCAGAAGTATTTAGAAAACATCCGCAAGTAACTATTTTGTCAGATGAAATTTATGAGTATATAAATTTTGTAGGTAAGCATGAGAGTATTGCGCAATTTAGTGATCTTAAAGACCGTGTTGTAATTGTAAATGGATTGAGCAAAGGATTTGCAATGACGGGTTGGAGATTAGGCTATATTGCAGCAAGCACGGAAATTGCAAAAGCATGTGAAAAATTACAAGGTCAGTTCACCAGCGGAACCTGTTCAATCACACAAAAAGCAGCTGTAGTGGCACTTACAGGCGACTTAAAGCCTTCGTTGGAAATGACAGAGGAATTTACCCGCAGAAGAGCCAGGACATTAGAATTGGTTAAAGCAATTCCAGGTTTTAAATGCTTTGAACCACAAGGAGCATTTTATGTATTTCCGGATGTGAGTTATTACTATGGGAAATCTAATGGCACAGAAAAAATAACCAATGCAGCAGATTTTAGTATGTATTTATTAAATACTGCACATGTTTCTTCTGTAATGGGTGATGCATTTGGAGAGCCTAACTGTGTTCGTTTTTCTTTTGCAAACAGTATGCAAAATATAGAAAAGGCATGGCAACGTATTGCTGATGCATTAGCGCAATTGAAATAATATTTTAGCATTATTCTATATAGCTACTCCCTGTTTTATGAAATGATAATATTGAAACAGGGAGTTTTTTAATACTATGATTGATCCTCAGAAGGCCGAAATGTTCAGGAACCGCCTGAACAAAGTACACAAGCATAAAAGCAAAATTGCCAAGCGACAACAAATAAGCTGTTATCGTTTGTATGATCATGATTTACCGGAATTCCCTTTCAGTATAGAAATTTATGAGGGTAATATTTACATTGCCGAATATCTGAGAAGACATGGCATGGAAGATGAGGAGCACGAAGCATGGTTACAGGATTGCATGGAAATAATTCAATCCATTACAGGAATTGGGGTAGATAATATGTATTGCAAACAGCGTAAAAGAATGTCGCACAGAGAAGGGCAATATGAAAAACTATCTACTGAGAAACAATATTTTACTGTATTAGAGGATGGTTTAAAATTTTTAATTAATCTTACCGACTACTTAGATACCGGACTATTTCTCGATCATAGAATTACCCGCAATAAAGTTAGGAATATTTGTGTAGGAAAAAGGGTATTAAATCTGTTCTGTTATACCGGATCATTTTCTGTATATGCTGCAGCTGGTGGGGCTTCAAGCGTAACTTCGGTCGATTTATCTAAAACTTATTTGGGTTGGGCCCAAGACAATTTAGCGATCAACTTATTTAAAGAACCTTCTAAATATATCTTTATTCATGCAGATGTAAAACAATATCTCAAAACCTTAAAACCGGATAGTTTTGATTTAGTGATTATGGATCCCCCCACATTCAGTAATAGTAAAAGAATGAAAGATATTTTAGACATTCAACGAGATCATGTAGAAATAATAAACGATGTTTTAAAAGCTATTACACCTGGTGGGCTTTTAATATTTAGCACCAACTACACAAAATTTGAGATAGATAGTTCAAATATACTCGCCGGATCAATTAAAGATATTACCAAAGCTACTACCCCATTTGATTTTGAAGGAAAATTAAAAAGATGGTGTTTTGAAATTATTAAGTAATGTGTAATAATTAATTGCTAATCATTTGTCATCTGAATAAATTGATGATGAAGTTTAAGTACTTGAGGGATTAATAAGGATTGTTCATCATTTTTAATTACCCAATCACATAATTTCATCTTTAAGTCTTCCTCAATTTGTTGATTCATTCTTTCGATAACTTGTTCACTAGTTATATGATCTCTATCCATTATACGTTTAATACGTAATGCTCTTGGACAGCTAACTCCAATTATGCCATCTAGTCCTTTAGAAGAACCAGATTCAAAAAAAATTGCTGCTTCTTTGACAATATAGGGCGCATGTTGTTGTAAAGCCCATTCATTACCGGCTTTGATAGTTGCGGGATGTACAATTGAATTTAATATGGCCAATTGATGTGGGTCTTTAAAAACGATCTGAGAGATATGTGCATTATTAATGTTGTTATGAATGTATGCATCTGCGCCAAATGCTTGTATAATAGCATTACGTACCTCCGGATCATTGAGCATAATGTTACGAGCTAGTTGATCAGCCTTTAACACAGGTATACCCAGAGTAGCAAAAATGGATACTACTGTTGATTTCCCGCTTCCAATCCCCCCTGTTATTCCTATTTTAAGCATAAAAAAGCCGGCAAATTAAATGCCGGCTATAAAATTACTTAAAATTGTAATTGTATTATTTCTTCTCTGCAGCTGGTTTATTGATGGCAATTGTCCACTCCATGCTGATAGATGATTTTTCGATCTTTAAATAACTACCAGGGCTAACTTCAAGCTGAAGCGTATTGTCTTCATTGATTTTGTTAATTGTTCCATGAATGCCGGCGATTGTAACAATTTTATCCCCTTTTTGCATGTTATCGATAAAGGTTTTTTGTTCCTTTGCTTTTTTTGCTTGTGGTCGGATCATAAATAACCAGAAAACTAGAATAATAGCCCCCATCATAACTAATTGAACTGTTCCGCCATTTTTAGGGTCAGCAGATAAAATAATTGTAGCTAAACTTAACATAAACTATTGATTTAAATTTATTGAAAGATAAAGTAAGAATTAATTATGCAATCTTATTTTTGAAACTTATTTTATTAATTTTTCCTTCGCTAGATAATTCTTTGTGGATATTATCTAAAATACCATTAATAAACTGACCGCTTTGATGGGTACTATATTCTTTCGCTAAGTCAATGTATTCGTTAATGGTAACTTTTGTAGGTATCGTTTCGAAAAAAAGCAATTCACAAATCCCCATTCTCATTAGAATCATATCTAGTTGTGCAATACGATCTGCATCCCAATTTTTCAATTTAGGTTTAATCAATTCTGCACAATACTCTTTTTTATCGATTGTAGTTTTTAATAATTGACGGGCGAAATCCCATTTATCATCATTCATCAACTGATCTAACTGAATACTAGCCGGTTTTTTAATGTAAGTCTGCACTAATTGATCCATCATTTCTGCATCATCATCCCAATTGTTATAGAATTCTTCCACATGCGCAATAAAATCTTCATCGGGCAACATTAGTTGAGTGAAAATGAATTTAATGATATCCTGTTCTTTAACTTTATCTCTCCCCTGTTCAGCAACATAAGATTGATAAGTATCTGTTTCAACCAATTTGGCAAATATTTTCTTTAATAAATCTTTGTCTATTTTTTTATCAGGGTTATCTAATTCAATCGCCTTTTGGTACGACTTGTTTTCTAAAAGGCCCCAAATAAAATCATTGCCTGCTATTTTTATATTAACATTCAGATCGTTAAAACTGGGTAAATTTTTAGATGCCCTGTAAGCCGCACTTGTTTCAGCATATCTAGCTAATTCTGACAGGAAATATATCAAATAAATAAATAATTCTCTGCTTTTATCTAACTGTTTTTCAAGCGTTTGTATGGGTTGTTTGAACGCGTTGACTGAATCAGCGGACTCAATCATATAGAGTAACTGCATCACTTTAACACGGATATTTCTTCTGCTGATCATTAAACAAGAACTTTTTTGAGGAGTGCAAATGTAAGGATTTAAATAAATGTAAATTTGTTAAATGTAAATTTGGCATATATTTTTTTAAGAATTGAGGTTTATATGACATCAATTTGATTCATTAACAGAAATGAAGCTATTAAACTGTTAAAATGACTTGTTACATCTTTTGGCATAATTATCGCCAACATTAGAAAAATTACATTAATTAATTAAATTTAATAACGTATGGCTAAGAAAATCAACGTTACTCCTCTGCATGACAGAGTTCTTGTTAAGCCTGCTGCTGCTGAAGAAAAAACAGCCGGCGGAATTATTATTCCTGATACTGCAAAAGAAAAGCCACAACGTGGTGTTATTGTTGCTGCCGGAAAAGGAAAAACAGATGAACCAATGACTGTAAAAGTTGGTGATACTGTATTATACGGTAAATATGCCGGAACAGAAGTTCAAATTGAAGGAGAAGATTTATTAATCATGAGAGAGAGTGATCTTTTAGCGATTATCTAAATTAATTTTTTAACCCAATCGTAAATTAAATATTCATATGGCTAAGCAAATATTTTTTGATATAGAAGCTAGAAATAAAATGAAAAAAGGCGTTGATACATTAGCCAACGCTGTTAAAGTTACATTAGGTCCAAAAGGCCGTAATGTAGTAATTGAGAAAAAGTTTGGTGCACCACAGGTTACCAAAGATGGTGTTTCAGTTGCTAAAGAAATTGAATTAGATGATGCCATTGAAAATATGGGTGCACAAATGGTAAAAGAAGTTGCTTCTAAAACAGCTGATATTGCTGGAGATGGAACAACTACCGCTACTGTATTAGCTCAGGCAATCATCAGCGAAGGTTTACGCAATGTTGCGGCTGGTGCAAATCCTATGGATTTGAAGCGCGGTATTGACAAAGCAGTTGTTAAAATCATAGAAAACCTCAGAGCTCAGTCTCAAACAATTGGAAACGATAGTAAGAAAATTGAGCAGGTAGCAACCATTTCAGCGAACAGTGATAGCGAAATTGGAAAGTTAATTGCCACTGCAATGTCTAAAGTTGGTAAAGAAGGCGTTATTACTGTAGAAGAAGCTAAAGGTACAGATACTACTGTTGATGTAGTGGAAGGAATGCAATTCGACCGCGGTTATATTTCACCTTATTTTGTAACCAACAGTGAGAAAATGGAAGCTGAGTTACAAAATCCTTACATATTAATATACGACAAAAAGATTAGTGCAATGAAAGACATTCTTCATATTTTGGAGAAAGTTGCACAAACTAGTCGTCCTTTAGTTATTATAGCTGAAGATTTAGAAGGTGAAGCATTAGCTACATTAGTAGTAAATAAATTACGTGGCACCATTAAAGTGGCTGCTGTTAAAGCACCTGGATTTGGAGATCGTCGTAAAGAAATGTTAACTGATATTGCCATTTTAACAGCCGGAACTGTAATTAGTGAAGAGCAAGGCTTTAAATTAGAAAATGCTGATTTAACTTATCTTGGACAAGCAACTACCGTTACAATAGACAAAGACAACACCATCGTTGTTGGAGGAAAAGGTAAGAAAGCTGATATTGTTGCAAGAGTTAATCAAATTAAAGCTCAAGTTGAAAATACAACATCAGACTACGACCGCGAAAAATTACAGGAGCGTTTAGCCAAATTAAGTGGTGGTGTTGCAGTATTGTATGTTGGTGCTGCTACAGAAGTAGAGATGAAGGAGAATAAAGATCGTGTTGATGATGCTTTACATGCTACCAGAGCTGCAGTTGAAGAAGGCATTGTACCAGGTGGTGGAGTTGCTTACATTCGCGCAGTTCAAACCTTAGAGAAATTAAAAGGTGCTAATGAAGACGAAACAACAGGTATCCAAATCGTAAAAAGAGCTATCGAAGAGCCACTTCGTCAGATTGTAAGCAATAGTGGTATTGAAGGTTCAATTGTTGTACAAAAGATCAAAGAAGGTAAAGCTGATTTTGGTTTTAATGCCCGTACAGAAGTTTATGAAAACTTATTTAAGGCAGGCGTTATTGATCCAACTAAAGTAACCAGAGTTGCTTTAGAAAATGCAGCTTCTATTGCCGCAATGTTATTAACTACAGAATGTGTAATAGCTGATAAACCAAAGCCTGAATCAGCACCAGCTCATCCAGGTGGTGGTCATGATATGGGCGGTATGGGTTATTAATTTAATTCATTCAATCATAAAAGAAAGGTCTCCTGAAATATTTCAGGAGACCTTTCTTTTATGATCATATCAGCAAGATTAAAAGCTAATCTGCATGCTATTAAACACGCAGATATCTTACAAATCCCTGAACCATTAAACATTGTGCATAGCCATAACTAAGCATAACAACAACATTTAAGAAATCATCTTTATAAATAAATTTATTCATTGCTAGGACTGAATCAGACAAAACAAACAATAAAGAACCTGGGATAAAAAAAGACACTGCTAATGCGCGAAGAACTTTATGGCCAAATAAGTTGGATGCTGCAGAAGCCATAACACAGATTGCGATGATATAAACAATCATCGGAAATAATAAATTATAGTCTATATATGATTTCATGAAATTCAGTAATTGAAAAGAAATTAATCCAAGAAAACTGGCAGCAATAACAAACTCGGTAGAATTATTCCATTTGAACTTACCAGCTCTGAAAAAAAACCAGGCATAGCAAACATGGGTGACAATAAAAGAAACCATACCTGCTGCAAAGAAGCTATTTCCACTAAATAGCAATAAGAAATCTCCAATAAATGAAGCAGTAAGGGCAGTAAAAATTATTTTTTTTATAAAACTAGAACCCAAATTATATACATTCAATGCAAGATGAAGGGTTAAAAAGGGGACTAACATCAATTTGGTGATATTTGCAATATTTGTTTTTTCCATAAAGATTAATCCGCAATGAACAAATAACAAAATCCAAAATATAAAAATACCGTCCTTTTTTATTAGTAACATATTAAAATTTAATTAAGATCAATGATACAAAAAAAAGGAAATTTTATTTGTAAAACATAAACTATTTTTGAAGAATGAT
Organism: Sediminibacterium sp.; assembly: GCA_044239855.1. Classification (GTDB taxonomy): domain Bacteria; phylum Bacteroidota; class Bacteroidia; order Chitinophagales; family Chitinophagaceae; genus Sediminibacterium. The sequence goes on from JBIIAP010000054.1 coordinate 7,568, forward strand.
ATTAAATGATGAAGATTTTGTTGTGTATTGGCAAAAAAATAGCCAAAAAGAAAAAAAAAGCATTAAATCTTTTATGTTAGGCTTGTCTTCTGGTATTGCAATTGGCGTATGTGTAATTTTAACAATATACTCTGGTTGGTATCAGCGAGCCACAATGGTTGCATACAGTAAAATGAGTGGCTTAATATTATTTTTAGCGATTATATTGATAGCTATTTTTATTGCATTTATCTACAGACAATTCAAATGGGAATCGCAAGAACAACGTTATTTAGAAATCATCAATAAAAAACCTAAAATTAATTCTGCAAAATAAAGCAGCTATTTAAGAATAAATTTCCTCTTTATTAAAAATGACAATACAAATGAAAAAAAAATGGTATGTTTTGGGTGGAATTGTAATTGTGGGTATTTCAATGTTGGTTCAATCGTGCGGAAAAACTGCTGATACGGGCTGTACTCCTGCTACAATAGAATCAGAGAAAGCACAAATGGTGGCATTTTGTACAGCAAATAATATAAATTACCAAACACATTCAAGTGGTCTTTTATATGAAGTGGTAGCACCCGGTACCGGCTCCTACCCCAAAACCACCTCAACAGTATCAACATTTTATATTGGAAAACTCCTTAATGGAACAAAATTTGACGAAACTCCGGGTAATGTACCTGCAACTTTTTCATTATCAAATGTAATTGAAGGATGGAAAATAGGTATCCCGCTAATTAAAACTGGTGGTAAAATTAAGCTGGTAATCCCATCAGCACTAGCATACAGCTGCGTAGGGTCTGGTAGTATTGCGCCTAATTCACCATTATATTTTGAGGTAACTTTAGTTGCTGTTCAATAAACATAATTATATTATAATTATTATATATTTAATGATGGTGAATAATGAAATGACCTAATTATAAGTCATTCCCCTATCTTTGCCATCCTGAAAAATCGGGATTAAAAATTCGTAAACCGTTACTAATATGCAACTGAAAGGTTTGGTGCGTTTTTTTGCAATTGCACTCACGTTAATTTGTTTGTACCAATTATCATTTACATGGTTTGTTCGAAACCATGAATCTGAAATGGAAAAGAAAGCCAGTCTATGGATGAAGTCGTATCCTACTGCGGAGCAGAAATACCCCGGCAATAAAGAATTGCAGGCTGCTTATGCCGATACACTAGCTGAGTTAAAAAAAGCTCGGGTATCCAGACTGTTAGACAGTACTAAAGATACTAAGTTAGCTATGGGTTTAACAACCTATAGAAATGCAAAGGAAAAAGAGTTGATGCTTGGTCTTGACCTACAAGGTGGGATGAGCGTAACAATGGAAGTTGGTTTAGATGGTTTAATTAAATCATTGGCCAATTACTCAAAGGATCCAAACTTCAACAAGGCATTGAATAATGCTGTTGCAAGAAAAGCCAATAGTGGTGCAGACTTGATTACATTGTTCATTGATGAATTTAAAAAGATCAATGCAGATGTAAAGCTGGCAGCATATTTTGCTGGAAGAAGTAATGGAAAGCTTAAAATTGATGCAAGTAATGACTTGGTAACCAACTACTTAAGAGAACAGGGGACGGCTGCCTTTAATAATACTTACCGTATTTTAAGAACCAGAATTGACCGTTTTGGTGTTGCGTCTCCAAATATTAATCCAGACCCAGCTAAAGGTATCATTAGTATTGAATTAGCCGGTGTTAATGATAAAGAAAGAGTAAGAGCTTATTTGCAGTCTACCGCCAATCTTCAATTTTTTGATGTATACACATTAGAAAGTAAAGATATTCAAGATGGCTTAGTTGCTGCTGATAAATCTGTACAAGAATATTTAAACGGAACAAATGAGCAAACTGTTGTTACAGCTGATACAACTAAACAATCTCAGACTGTTGCCAATAACACGAAAGCAGATACTACCAAAACTGCAACTTTGTCTAATTTAGGCGCTACTGCTTCAACCGATAAAGTAGATACAAGCAAGAACAAACAAAATATTAACCCTATTTTACGTTTAGTTCAAATTGCCCAGCCATACAAAGCAGAAAACGGTAAAAATATTTTCCCTTCTTCTATTGGTTATATTCAATCAAAAGACACCAATACATTGAACAGTTTTCTTAGATTAGAATCTGTTAAATCTAAATTCCCTTCGAATTTGGTATTTATGTATGGAAAAGTTGATTCTGATGATCCTAAATCTAGAGATATTTTAATGCTTTATGCAATTAAAACTTTAGATAATGGACAAGCTGAATTAGAAGGTGATCATATTTCCGGAGCAACTCAAGACTATGACGAAAGAGGAAGAGTTGCCATTAAAATGGACATGGATAAAATTGGGGCCAATATTTGGGCTAAAATGACTACCCGTAACGTTGGTAAACCAATTGCAATTGTTTTAGATAATACTGTTTATTCTGCACCGAATGTGAATGACCCAATTACAACAGGGAACTCACAAATAAGTGGGAATTATTCAATAAAGGAAGCTAAAGATTTAGCTGAAATTTTAGAAAGTGGAAAGTTACCAGCACCTGCTAAGATTGTTCAGGAGCAGCAAGTTGGACCAACATTAGGTAAAGAATCAGTAAAAGGAGGTATGATGTCGTTCGCTATTTCCTTTATTGTGATTTTTGCTTTGATGTTATTATATTTTAATACAGGTGGTTGGGTTGCTAATATTGCTCTGATACTAAACTTATTATTTACTATTGGAGTATTAAGCGCTTTAGGATTTACATTAACTGCTCCCGGTATCGCAGGTTTAGTATTAACTATTGGTATGGCTGTAGATACCAACGTAATTATATTTGAGCGTATTAAAGAAGAATTATCTAAAGGTAAAAACTATGCAGCTGCTGTAGCAGATGGTTATAAACGTTCATTATCCCCTGTTTTGGATGCGCACGTTACTACCCTTTTAACTGCTATAATTCTTGCATACTTTGGATTAGGACCTGTTTTAGGGTTTGCAACCACTCAAATAATTGGTATTTTGTTGTCATTATTCTGTGGAATATTAGTTTCCAGATTAATTACAGACATGTATACCAAAAAGAACAGACATTTTGAATATTTCACTGCAATCTCAAGAGGCGTTTTTAAACATGCTGCCTTTAAATTTATAGAATACAGAAAATTCTTTTATGGTGTTTCTGTAGTGATCTTTATTTTGGGAGTAGCGTCATTCTATAACGGTTTTGATGAAGGAGTAGAATTCTCTGGTGGTAGAAGTTATACCATTAAATTTGAAAAATCTATAAATCAAGATGAAATTCGTGACGAATTAAAAGCTGTTTTTGGAGAAGCTCCAATTATTAAAACAGTTGATTCTAAAAATCAAATTAACATCACTACATCTTATAAGATTAAAGAAACTGGTAGTAATATTGATTCTTTAGTTGAACAAATGTTATTCAGCGGATTACAAAAACACTTGCCAGCCGGTACTACTTTTGACAATTTTGAGAATACATATAAACAAAGTTCTCAAACAGTATTACCTACTATTTCCGATGATTTAAAGTCTGGCGCAACTTGGGCTACAATTTTTGCAATCATCGCAATCTGTTTATACATCTTTATTAGATTCCGTGATTGGAGATACTCTTTAGGTACCATTTTTGCATTATTACATGATGTATTTGTAACCTTAATTGTATTTAGTTTTTTAAGAAAGGTAGTACCTTTCCCATTAGAGATTGATCAGCATTTTATTGCGGCTATACTTACAGTAATTGGTTTCTCCATGAATGATACGGTTATTGTTTACGATAGAATCAGAGAAGATAGCCATTTAATGACTGGTTCAGATAATGCAACTATCATTAATCGCGCTATTAATCAAACGTTAAGTCGTACGATAATGACTTCATTAACCGTATTCCTTACCATTCTAATATTATTTATATTTGGAGGGGAAGTTACCCGTGGATTTGCATTTGCAATGTTAATTGGAGTTATTACCGGAACGTATTCTTCCATTTTTGTTGCTGCCCCTATCTTAGTAGATTTTGGCAAGAATAAACCTCTTGGAAAATCATCTGGTAAAAAGTAATAAATAATTCATATTAATTAAAAAGCCCATTCAAATTGAATGGGCTTTTTAATTAATATGAATGTAGTGTAATTGAAAAAAGTCTACAATATAATAGAATCGATAAAAATATTAATAGCCTATACTAAACAGCAAATGAAGTGCCACAACCACATGTTTTACTTGCATTTGGATTACTAAAAGTAAATCCCCGGCTATTTAAACCGCCTTGCCAATCAATTTCCATACCATACAGATATAAACCATGACTTTTATTCATTATGCATGGTATATCTTCAATTATAAAAAATTCATCTTCAGTCTCCACCTTATCAAATCCCAACACATAAGTCATTCCACTGCACCCCCCTCCTTTTACACCAACTCTTAACCTATTAGATGAATCAAAATCCGGTTCAGTCATCAATCGCTTAATTTCACTAATTGCACTCGATGTTAGCTTAACAGGTGCTTCTATTGATATAGTTGTGGGCATATATACTTATTTAATATCACAAAGTTACGATTTTGGATAAGGTTTTATTGAAACCTGTTTTCGATAATAGAAATTAATCTAACCCTGCATA
>JBIIAP010000055.1:0-12183 GCA_044239855.1 Sediminibacterium sp.
ACCGTTTTCCTTAATTTCATGTAGGGTATTTATATTTTGACTTTTTACTTTTGAATTTTGATTTTTATTGGTCACATAGCATTCTACTTAAATTCACATGCAATTGGTAAACTAATTGTGTACTATAGATTTTTTACAAAACAATAATCTTATGATAAAAATCAGCTACATGTTGCTTTTGATGGTGGTTAGTCAGCAACTTTTTTCTCAGCAAGCAGACCTTTTACTAAAAAACGGTAAAATCATAGACGGTACTGGTAATTCATGGTTTAATGGCGATGTGGCGGTAAAAGATGGGAAAATCATTGGTATTGGCAAACTCCATAATTGGCAAGCCCATAAAACCATTGACGTAAGTAATTTGATTGTTGCTCCCGGATTTATTGATGTACACACCCATATTGAAGGGGATGAAAAGAAAAATCCACTGGCCTCTAACTTTATTTATGATGGGGTAACCACGGTAATTACGGGTAATTGTGGTTTATCGGAAGTGAATATTGGCAGCTATTTAAAAATGATCGACAGTTTGAAGGTAAGTGTTAATGTTGCAGCGTTAATTGGCCATAATGATGTAAGAAAAGCAGTGATGGGCTCAGTAAACCGCGATCCCAGTGAATTAGAGCTGCAACAGATGGAATCCATTGTGGAACAAGCCATGCAAGATGGAGCGGTGGGCCTTTCAACCGGACTTATTTATATTCCGGGTACGTACTCAAAAACGAATGAAATTGTTCGGTTGGCCAAGGTAGCTGCACAATACAATGGTATATATGCCAGCCACATGCGCGATGAAGGTGATGAGGTAACCAATGCAATTGAAGAAACTTTTACGATTGGCAGAGCAGCCAATATTCCCTTAGAAATATCGCATTTTAAATTAAGCGGTCAGCAAAATTGGGGAAGAAGTAGAATAACTGTTCCAATGATTGAAAAAGCCCGAAGGGAAGGAATAGATGTCACCATCGATCAATATCCATATACGGCAAGCAGCACTTCCTTAAGTACCTTATTGCCAGATTGGGTGTTAGCAGACGGACAAGATTCTATTAAAGCACGTTTAGCCAAACCTGCTATTAGAAAAGAAGTAAAAGCTTATATGATTGCGAAGCTGAAAAAAAGAAAACTTTCGCATTTCAGTTATCCGGTAGTAGCCAGTTATAAGGCAGACAGCACGCTGAACGGCAAAAGTATTGAGCAGGTAAATCTGATAAAAGGCAATAAACATACTGCTCTTGCAGAAGCAGAAACTATAATTACCATGATGGAGCAAGGTGGTGCAGGTATGGTATTTCATGGCATGAGTGATGAAGATGTGAAAAATATAATGCGGTATCCTTTCAATATGTTTGCCAGTGATGCTAGTATTAGAATATTTAAACAGGGCAACCCGCACCCAAGAGGATATGGTACCAACGCAAGAGTTTTAGGTAAATATGTAAGGCAAGAAAAAGTACTTTCTTTAGAGGAAGCCATCCGAAGAATGACTTCTTTGCCTGCACAAAAATTTCATTTAAACAACAGAGGTTTGTTGCGGGAAGGTTTTGCTGCTGATATAGTAGTATTTGATGATAAAACAGTGATAGATGCATCTACCTACGACCAACCACATCAATACAGTACCGGATTTAAATATGTTATGGTAAATGGTTTGTTAGCTGTAGAAGATGGAATACAGAATAGCAGCAGAAATGGAACAACTTTGAGGAATAAAATTCAAAAATAAAAAGTCAAAAATAGAAAGTAGAAAGCTACAGATTATCTTACATTTTACTTTATTTCAGCTTTTTATTTTCTTTCTTAGGGGGTAAAAAATTTTCGTCTGTTACAACACTTTTGCCCGTTTTTGATTCTAATTCTTTTCGTGCGTTTTTAGCTACCATACCGCCTTTTTTACTGGCTACGGCATTTTGTTGCAAACCTTTGGCTTTTTCGGTTTCGGCTATTTGCCTTGTAGATAGTTCCGCCAACGCTGTAAATATGAGTTCCGCTTCACTCATGTGGTCTCTTAGATTTTGAGATTTTAAGCCTTTTAAATCTTTGTGTTTTTTTACAGTTAGTCCTGTCCATTCTTGGTGAATGATATTAGTGAGGGCTGCAAACTCTTCGCCTTTTTTTACGCCACTTTCCTGCCAGTAATCGGTTAGTTTATTTCGGGTTTCTTGCCCTGTCATTCGCTGCTGTATCCACTTTTCGCTACGCCCTAATTTTTGCCAGTTTTCTCTTGCCCTATCTATACTTTGGCTTGGGTCATTTATTTCCTGCATTCGTTCGTAACCTATTTTGGCAAGCCACTGCTTAAATGGTTCAGCTTTGGGTGAGGGTATGGATTGGATAATTCGGAAAATATCTTCTACATTTCCTACGTCTGTTTTATAGAACTTACCATCTTCTGCTAGTAATTTCAGTTGGTTACAGTTTGTAACCAACTGATTGCCTTCTTTTTTAAGCCTACTTTTCAGCACTTTCCAATAATTTCTTGCTCTTTCTACGGTGGGTTGATCTGTTAAAATGCCTACTATATCTACAATACTGAAATACCACATCTCTTTATCGGCATCGTAATGGCTACGAACTTTTTTTTCTTCAAATATTTTTATGTTACTCATTGTTCGACAATTAGATTTAACACCTGTTCGGCTTGCTTGACTCGTTGTGTAGCTTTTGGCTTATTTATCCCCTTTTTAGTTACAACTTTATTTTTTTAACCTCTACGGTGTAATAAAAAGATAGTAAAAAAAGTAAAAAAGCTGCATGATTGAAATGATGCAGCTTTTGACTATATAAATAAATTTATAATTTTCCGTTTTTAATTTCATCAACCACACCCGGATCTAATAAGGTAGAAGTATCGCCAAGATTTTCAGTTTCCCCTTCGGCTATTTTACGTAAAATTCTTCGCATGATTTTGCCACTTCTGGTTTTAGGCAATCCGCTGACAAACTGTATTTTATCGGGTTTAGCTATTGCGCCAATCATTCTGGTAACTGTTTGTAAAATGTCTTTCCTAACAATATCACCTGTACCATGTGTGTTCTGTGCATGCGAGCCCTGATAGATCACGTAAGCATAAATACCTTGTCCCTTAACATCATGCGGATATCCTACTACCGCACTTTCTACCACCCCTGCATGCATGTTAATGGCATTCTCAACTTCTGCTGTTCCAATTCGGTGACCACTTACATTTAATACATCATCTACTCTGCCGGTAATTCTATAGTTGCCATCTTTATCTCTTAATGCCCCATCACCGGTAAAATACATGTTTTCATAAGTAGCAAAATAATTGGTTCTGCAACGCTCATGATCACCATAGGTAGTTCTTAGAATTGCTGGCCAAGGGCCTTTAATACAAAGGTTTCCGGAAACAGTCTCTTCACCTTCTGCAATGATTTCTTTGCCATTTTCATCTACCAACAACATTTGCACCCCAGGTAATGGAAGCGTTGCCCAGCTTGGCTTTGCAGGGGTAATACCTGCCAAATTGCTGATTAATACACCTCCTGTTTCGGTTTGCCACCAAGTATCTACTATAGGGCATTTTTTCTTTCCTACATTTTCATCATACCAATGCCATGCTTCTTCATTAATGGGTTCTCCAACAGTTCCTAGTATTTTTAAAGAAGATAAATCTTTTCCTTGCAATGGGCCTAAACCAAAGCCCATTAAGCTTCTTATTGCGGTTGGTGCAGTGTATAATATATTTACTCTGAACTTATCTACTATGTCCCAGAAGCGACCTGCATCCGGGAAAGTAGGTACCCCCTCAAACAATAATGAGGTAGCCCCTGCACTTAATGGCCCATATACGATATAACTATGTCCGGTAATCCAGCCAATATCTGCGGTGCAAAAATGAATTTGTCCGGGTTGGTATTGAAATACATTTACAAAAGTATAGTTGGTGTATACCATATACCCACCGCAGGTATGAACCACGCCTTTGGGTTTGCCGGTACTGCCTGAAGTATACAAAATGAATAAAGGATCTTCGGCATCCATTTCTTCGGCTTCAATATAGGTTAGTCCTTTTTCTTCTACATGCTGCATTTCATCTTCCCACCAAACATCTCTTCCTTTGATCATTGATACGGGCGTACGTGTTCTGGTACAAACAATTACTCTTTTAATATTTTTATTGCCAATTAAAGCATCATCAATTACACTTTTTAAAGGAATATCTTTAGCGCCTCTGAATGCACCATCGCAAGTAATGATAAAAGACGCTTGCGCATCATCTAATCTATCCGCAATACTTTGTGCAGAAAATCCACCAAAAATAACACTGTGAATGGCGCCAATTCTTGCGCAGGCTAACACTGCAATTGCCAATTGAGGAATCATCCCCATATAAATACACACCCTGTCACCCTTTTGAACTCCGTTGTTTTTTAATACATGAGCAAATTGACAAACTTTTTCGTGTAATTTTTTATAGGTAAGCATTCGGCTTTGCTCATCGGGCGAATTAGGTTCCCATATTAACGCAGGGTGATGTCCCCTTTCTTCTAAATGCCGGTCTAAACAGTTTTCCGTAATGTTTAACTTAGCCCCTTTGAACCATTCTATGGTAGGTTCTTTAAAGTTCCATTGTAACACATCTGCTTTGCTGTTCCATTTCTTCTTCCACACAAAATTGTTGGCAACTTCTTCCCAAAAAGCAGCAGGATCTTCGATACTTTTTTTATAGGCTGCTTTATACTCGTCTAAAGATTTTAATTGATAAGGGTATGACATTACAATAGTTTTAGCAATATAATTGATACTTAAAGCCCAACTCAACGGGCATAAGATTATATGCTGCTAATTTACTGCATAAATTTTAATCTAGTAAGTACCTTTTAATTAAATATATCATTCTAAAAGAATTGACCCCGTATTTTACAGTTGAATTTTGTGTATAAACATTTAATACCTTATCTTAAATCCCTATTTATATTAAACCAAACCTGCACAATGAATAACAACAAAGAAACAAAAGGTATCTGGAATGTAATTGGTGCTTCATCTCTGGGTACTTTAATTGAATGGTACGACTTTTACATATTTGGAAGTCTTGCAGTAGTTATTGCCAATCAATTTTTCCCAAAAACCAATCCTACAGCGGCACTACTATCTACATTAGCCACTTTTGCTGCCGGATTTATTGTAAGGCCTTTTGGGGCATTGGTATTTGGAAGATTAGGGGATATGATAGGAAGAAAGTATACGTTTTTATTGACGTTGGTGTTAATGGGGTTGTCTACTTTTTTCATTGGATGCATACCCAGTTATGAAAGCATCGGCTTTCTTGCCCCAATATTGGTGTTGATTTTACGGTTAATTCAGGGGTTGGCACTTGGCGGAGAGTATGGCGGTGCAGCAACGTATGTGGCAGAACATTCGCCTAGTAATAAACGTGGATTTTATACTTCCTGGATACAGACAACCGCCACTTTAGGGTTGTTTATTTCACTGGGGGTTATTCTTCTAACGAGAAATTTTTTAGACGCCGACAAAGCTAAATCCATCGCAAAATTTAATGATTGGGGCTGGAGAATACCCTTTTTAATTTCAAGTTTGCTGGTAGTGGTTTCGGTTTATATCCGCATTAAAATGGCAGAGTCGCCGCTATATGCTAAACTTAAATCGGAGGGAAAAACCTCAGTAAATCCATTAAAAGAAAGCTTTGGACATAGGGCTAATTTAAAAATGGTATTACTTGCTTTATTTGGCGCAACAATGGGTCAGGGGGTAGTTTGGTATACCGGGCAGTTTTATGCACAATCATTTTTAGAAAACGTTTGTAAAGTAGATTTTGAACAATCGAGAACCATACTAATTTGGGCAATATTATTTGCAACACCTTTTTTTGTGGTGTTCGGATCATTAAGTGATAGAATTGGCAGAAAATGGATTATGCTAACAGGTATGTTTTTAGCCGTAGTCTCTTATAATTATTTGTTTAATTCGATGTTTCAAATAGTGGATGCTTCAAATAAAACAGCAATAGCGGAATTGAAAAAAGTTGACTATGAACTTACCGCAATTGCAAATTCAACAGACTCTATCAGAAAGGTAGTTACCTCCACTTTTTATACAGATGGCATGACTATGGTGGAAACCAAAATAGATACTGCTTATGCAGCTGCTGATAAAAAAACGCTTAAGCCGGTAATTAATATTGCAAAAAATGTAACAAATAGTGACTATTGGAAATTGGTTGGGATAGTATTTATTTTGATTTTATACGTTACGCTGGTTTATGGGCCAATTGCCGCTTTTCTTGTAGAGATGTTTCCTACAAAAATCAGGTACACTTCTATGTCGTTGCCGTACCATATTGGAAATGGTGTATTTGGCGGATTAACGCCTTTTGTTGCAACGCTTTTAACTACTATTTATATAGATAATAAAGTGGTGGGACTCATGTACCCTATAGTTATAGCAACTATTTGTTTAGTAATTGGCGCTATATACATCAGTAATAAAATTGATCCGGATGTGAATGATTAATTATTCATAAAATTATTTAATTAAAAAATTGAAATCAAATGTTGAATACAATAAAAAGATATGCCGGTATTGTTTGGATTATACTTGGGCCCATTGCCATATACTTCTTACTACAAACTGCAAGTAATGAAATAGCGAAGAAGCCGGGGATAGATACGATTATACAATGGGGCGTATTTGTTGTAGTATTTTTTCCTATTGCAATTGGGTTTACTTTATTTGGACTGTATGCGCTTCAGGGACATTATGATCATTTGCCTGATAGCTCTGGTGAAATAGATGATTATGATTCCACAGCGGTATAATTGGTTGATTATAATAAGGAATTAACACACACTCGATATTTTGGGAAGATAAATTAATCGGGTGTGTTTTAATTCCTAATCAACGTTACCATTCCTTTTCTGATTAACTTAATGCCATTTACATCATAACATTCTACTACCCACGAGTAGCTTTCTAAAGGCGCTTTAATTCCATTTGCCAACACCCCATCCCATCCTTTGGTTAGATTATTGGTATCAAATATTTTTTCTCCCCAGCGATTAAATATTCTAAAGCTCTGTAATGATTTAATATTAACATAGAAAGGAATGAACACATCATTTGCTCCATCGCCATTCGGTGAAAATGCAGTTGGAGCATATACTTCGGGCTTCTCAAACACCCACACTTCCTGCTGATCATTTATTTCGCAACCGCTGCTGTCGCTAATTAAAATGTTGTAATTTATTTTGTTGGGTATTGCAGATAAGTAAAGTGCATTGGTAACTTGCTGCGATGGGTTAGATAATCCGGTAGATGGAGACCATAAATAGTTGATGCCGTCATTTGCAGCCATTAAGGTAAGCTCTTCTCCTTTTGTAGCGTAGATAACCGGATAAATACTATCTGGCCTGCTTACCAGTTTAATATCCATGCGCTTTAACATGGTGTCTTTTAGTTGAGGGCAATTTGATCCTTCAACAATCATTTGCACTTCATAATTATTAGGGCTGTTAAATGTATGCTGGGCATTAAATAATAAAGAAGAAGTTGCATCACCAAATTCCCATTTCACCAGATTAAATCCTTTATCGCCATAGCCTTTAGTGGAGTTATTGATGAAGATAATGGGTTTGCCTGCACACAAGCTAGAATAGCTGAAATCGGCAGTTGGCTTTCCTATAACTGCAATGGTTGCGGTTTTAGAAGCAGAAACACAACTACTATCGCTGTTAATAGACAAAGTAATTGTATAATTACCCGGTGCAGTATATTGATGTATTGGCGATAATACATTGCTTGTTTTACCATCACCAAAATCCCAAAGAATATTATTGAATGCAATACTTCCCCAACCCAAAGTACTGTTGTTAATTGGATTAAGATCGGTACCCATACAAACAGATGCCGGCGTTAAGAATGATGCTTGAGGCGCTCCGAAAATTTTAATGCGTTTTCTTAAGGTATCAGAAAAACATCCGTTTGCATTTTTAACAAATAAAGAAGGATAGTATAATCCATGTACGTTATAGTCGTGGGTAATGGATGGAGTTTTGCCTTCAATACCGTCATCAAAATTCCATAATCGATCTGTGATAGTGCTGGTGGGTGAAACAGATATATCAAAGAAGGTTACGCGGAGATTTCCTTTACAAGAAACGGTATCGGTAACTCTATAATTCACCATTGGTCGGGCGTAAACAATTTGTGTATTGGTAGTAGTATCGGCGCATCCATTTACGCTGGTAACTATGAGTCTGATATCATAGGTAGTGTCGGAAGCAGTATGATTATCGGGGAAAGAGAACATTGGTGAAGCGGCAATATTATCACTAATCAATACTCCATCCATTGGAGAAGCAGATGTTCTGTTATAAACACTCCAGCTATAGGTTTCCGGTGTTTTAACTTGTGAAAGATTATCCACTGTTTTTACTAATCTATATAGCGGCATAGCACAATCGCTGTTTCCTCCATTCAATAAGACATTGGCTTTAGGCTTTGGATACAGTAACACATATTTACTCAGCGTGTCTTTACAACCCGAAGCAGACGCAACGATTAATTTAATTTCAAATAGTTCATCGTTGGTGTAGGAGTTGTTGGTTAATTGGAATACAGGATTGGCAAATGTAGTGCCTTGTAAAACATCATTGATGTACCACTGATATACTAACCCTACTTTGTTGCCGATTGCATTAATGTATGAATTATCATTAACCCGTATGGTTTGCGAATTACAATATTTAATGGTATCGTCTATACTATTATTTAATTTAAACAATGCTGTAGGGGTAGGTAATGTTCTTACTGTATCGAATGCCGATACAGGACCGCAACCACCTTTGGTATTATCGGCCACTAACTCAAAAATATAGGTAGTGCCAGATGCAGGTAATACCACTGGAGCAGGATTGGCATCAGTGCTAAATATTACCCCATTTAATTTCCATTGATAAGCATCTGCATATTTAGCGTTATTCGTAAGGTTAACCGTTAAAGGAGAGCAACCAGAATCGGGGTAAGCAGTTAGTTTAGGTTGAGGTAATGGTAATAGTGTAATGGTTTTCTCGAAATAATCATTACATCCGGACATTGATGCTTTTGCAATTAACCGAACTTTAAAATAAACGGGGTCAATAGTGTTGGGTGGTGAAGCAAACGTATAGTTAAACTGCGTAGAAGTGGCCGACTTAGTAACCCCATCAACTAGCCATTCGTAAGCAACTACATCAGTTCCTCCATATATAGAAGTGTTGGTAAAGGTAGCATTAGCCGACAAGCCACAATACACAGTATCCGGAACAGTAAATCTTGGTTTTGGCGTTTCCTCTACTTTTAATGATTTAATGATTGTATCGGTGCAACCAAAGCTATTGAATGCAACCATTTTAACTTTATACAAACCGGGCTGTGAAATGGTATAATTAATATTAAGTCCGGAACGTTTTCCATCGGGTATTTCAACACCTGCATCATTAAGGAAAAACCAGTTTACATTGGCGTAATCCGGTGAATTGGTTGTTCCAACAAACGTAAACGGAGCACAATTATATGTACCTGAATTAGTAGTAAAATCAGCAACAGGTGAAGGGTTGATTGTTACAACAAGAGATGTGTCTTTCTGACAAGTACTTCCAGGATTAATTTTATCGACCGTTAATTTGATGGTATAAGTACCAGGGAATAAATATTTATGTGTAGGATGTAAAATATTTATTACCTCAGGTGATCCGTCCCCAAAATTCCAGGTATATTGAATGTCGGAATCATAGGTAGATAAATTAGTGATGCGGACACTATCTTTTTGACAATACGCTGTTGAGTCGGTCTTGAATGATGCAACGGGGGTAGGATAAATAGTAACCGAAGCAAATGAGGTAGTATCTGCACATCCATCGTTAGTGCCCCGTAGTTTAATGGTGAAGGTGCCAGAAGTGGTATACCAATGTTTAATGGTATCTATACTCTTTGTGGTAGTATAGTTAGGAGTACCATCGCCAAAATCAACCACATATTTAGTCCCACCTGATGAAGTATTCCGCATAATAACTTCTTGAGGGGTACAGCCATAAGTACCGGGGCCGTCCACAATAATTTTAGGGTATACCGTGTTGGAATATACTAAAATTGGAACAGCAAAACTATCTACACCACATTCATTAAACGCATAAATCTTTACATTAAAGGTGTCTGTCACCTCTGTTATATACTTATGATAGATTCTTTTGAACTTATTAGGATCACTAACTAAAACCGTATCTCTTTTCCCATCATCCCAGTCCCATATAAAATAAATCGGTTCACTGCCTTTAGAAATATTTCTGAAACCCAATGGTATAGAGGAGCAAGTAACAGTGGTATCGGGCTGGAACAATGCTTTAGGCAATGATTTGATTAATACAGAATCCTTGACAATAAGTGTATCACAAACTGTCATTACTTTTAAGGAGATATAATAAGTAGTATCCTTGTAATTAATGTTATCCGGATTAAACAAAATACTATCCGGTTGAACAAGCGTAGAAATTGGTAAGCCGTTGCCAAAATCCCACTCATATTTACTTCCATTGATTACATTAACCGGTGTAGTGGTATTTTTAAAATAAATTTTATAAGGCCCGCAAACAGAATCAGTGCTTTTGGTAAAACCGGGTATTGGTTTTTGAACGGTGTAAAGGGTTATAGAACTGGTGTCATCTTTACAACCATAAGCACTCTTAGCAATTAACGTTATAACAACCGTATCCGCAGGATTAATAATTGCATAATTGGGTACTGCTAAGCCCGTACCAATTAACATGCCGTCTGCAAACCATTTATATTGCGTTTCATCGTTTGCTTCGGTATATCGAATTACATTAAGATGATTTTTTAGGATAAACGGCGCACATGCAATGGTAGTATCTGAAGTGAATTCAGATTTGGCATCCGGTCTAACTACAACATTTACATTAAAGGAATTACCAACACAATTACCCACATCTCCGGATTTTGGTGTTACTGTATATTGAACAAGTTGAGAAACTTGCGTAATGTTTTGAAGTGTGCCAGTTATATTTCCAACTCCTGTTGTTTGATTTTGTTCGCCATTAACATTTGTGTTATCCGTAAACGACCAAGTATAAGTTGTTGCATTTGGAACAATGGTAGTTGGCTGATCATTAATAGGTATAACAGCAAATGTTCCATTATTACATATTGTATCTGCATGTAACCCGATTTCCGGAGTGGGATTAATGGCAACTTTAACTGTAAAAGAATCTCCTTTACATTTTCCACCAACAGAGGGTTCTACTCTGTAATAAAGTGTGTCTTGTTGATTCGTTTTGTTGCGCAATGTATCACTGATAGAATCTCTTAATGCAGTGACTTGCTCATACCCACTGATTTTAATATTTTGAATTACATTCCAAGTGTAGGTGGTTCCAACTGGAACGATATCGCCCCTAAATAAATTCTCCGGCTTAATTTTAAAGGAACTATTACTACAAATAGTTGTAACAGTATCTAGTATCTCCGGTGTTGGACTCACCGCTATGCGTACATCAAACGTATCACTCACGCAATGACCTAACTGACCCGACTCACCTACTACACGATATCTTACTTCCCGCAACACATTCGTGTTGTTCGTTAATGTGCCCGCTATCGTATCCTTCCCTATTGTCTCATTGGCTTCTCCATCTATATCTCCATTGTCGATATACCACCATCTGTACTTTATACCTACCGGTACAATCGTATCGCCATTGTTCTTCGGTACTACACTAAACGATGTACCACTACATATCGTATCCCGTAACTCCGGTAACTCCGGACGAGTATATACATATACTTTTACACTAAAACTATCACCATAACAACTTCCTAGTACCTGCGGCTTTAAGCGGTATTCTACTTCCTGACCAATATTACTGCGATTATACAATTGACCCAATAGCTTATCTGAACCCACTGTACTATCTCTATCGCCTAGCACCTTATTATTATCTATTACATGCCACTTATAGATCGTATTGAATGGAACAATGGTATCTCCATTGTTTTGTGGACTTACCCAAAAACTATCCTTGCTACAGATCGTATCATACAACATCGGTACCTCCGGACGCGGATTGACCAATACACGAACATTAAACGTATCGCCTATACAACCCAACAAATCTCCCGACTTTGGTACCACCCTGTAAAATACAG
>JBIIAP010000263.1:0-3735 GCA_044239855.1 Sediminibacterium sp.
TATGATCCTGACTGAATACATATTTGGTGATGAACGTGTCATGATGATGCTCGTGATGTTCATCGCCATGTGCTTCATGATGTGCTCCTACTGATGCGTGTAATACGGCTTCGTTACTCATACACTGTTACTTTATTTTTTATAAACAATTGCTTTTGCAAGATTGTTCTAGTTTTTAGCAATTACTTTGGTTGATACATCTGCAGGTTGTGCAGCTACTTTTACAGTATCTGCAACTACTGGTTTTGTATTAGAAGGGTCTTTGTCAGGAAATGCAGCAAAGTAATACGGTTTTTGACCCGCCATTTTTGCGTCATATTCTTCCTGATCCAATACTTCAATAACCCCTTTCATAGAATAGTGACCATTGCCACACATTTGGTCGCAACTGATTTCATATTGGAAATTAGGATTGCCGGTAATTTCTTTCATTTCATTGGTAGTGTACTTAGGTGTAAACCACAAGGTGGTAGGTATACCTGGTACAGCGTCCATTTTCATACGGAAATGAGTTAAACCCACATCATGAATTACATCTCTTGAACCAATTATAAATTTAACAGGCTTACCTTTAACCAAATACATGGTTTGTTCCATTACTAAATCATCATGCGATAATTCATCTTCCCAAATAATACCTAAAGAGTTAGATGCGTTATCGATATTCTTGTAATATTTTTTACCAAAAGCAGCATCTTTACCCGGATAACGGAAAATCCAGCCAAACTGTTTTCCGGTAACTTCTACTACCATTGCGCCTTTTGGAGGTTCACCGGTAAATAAATACCAGTTACGCAATCCAATTACCACTAAAATAGTTAAGGTAATGGCCGGGATGATGGTCCAGATAAATTCTAACTTATTGCTGTGTGCAAAAAAGTAAACTTTTCTATTATCTTGTTCCTGATATTTATAAGCGAATAGAAACAATACAATTTGAGTGCCGATAAATACAATACCGGTTACTGCTAAAGTAACCCATAACATGGAGTCAACAAGAGCACCTTCCACACTGGAAGCATCATGCGCTAAAAGTGTTTTATTGAAAAGTAAGTGGTTACAATACCATACCCCAATCAAACCTAGTACAAGGAATACTACCATTAAAAGACCGTTGATCTTATTGCTTTCCTTACGGCTCTTTTCTTCACCTTTCAAAATGCCTACATACTCTGTAGCTTTGGCGATCTGAAAGATCACCAAGAATATCAGTACTGTTACCGCGGTTATTAAAAACATTGTCATAGTGCTATCTATATTAACTTAAACTAACAATTTGTTTATTATTCCAGATTTACTAAACCTGGTGTATGATACTTTCTTTTAAATAAGGATGATGTTTTGCAATTAGTGGTTTGCTAGCTAATGCTTTACTTACAAACATAATCATCATACCTACAAAGAAAATTAAGATGCCAAAATCTAACCAACCTAAGGTTACGTGCTCTTTACTTAAAGAGCCCATTACCATTTGATAAAAATCTACCCAGTGACCAACGATGATTAATACTGCCATAAAAGTTACCAATGTATAGTTTCTTTTTGCAGAACGCTTCATTAATATTAACAAAGGACAAAGGAAGTTTACGATTAAATTAAAGAAGAAAATTCCTTTATATGGCCCTTGTACACGGTGTTTGAAATAAATAGTTTCTTCCGGGATATTTGCATACCAGATAAGCATGTACTGAGAAAACCAAAGGTAGGTCCAGAAGATCGAGAAAGCGAACATGAACTTACCGATGTCGTGTAAATGTTCCTGACTGGTTAATTCTAAATAACCTTTGTTTTTAAGGTATATTACCCAAAGTGCTACTAAAGACATACCTGCAACAAAAGAGCTTACAAAAGTATACCAGCTGTACATGGTAGAATACCAATGTGCATCGATACTCATCATCCACAACCAAGGGATAGTAGAACCAACAGTTAAACCAAACCATGCAGTGAACATTGCTGCTCTAACAGTTCCGCGCAAGATGAATTTTGCACCAGTTTCATTGTTCATAGCAGCTTCATCAGCTTCGTTATTTAATTTACGGATTCTCCAACCCAAGAAGCTCCAAAGTGCAATGGTTAATGTGGTCCAGATAACAAAGAAAGTAGGATTTAAAAAGCCTGATTTTCCTTTTAATATAGGATCAGCAGCCACTGCTTCTGCATCTAACCAATGGTAGATGTGGTGATTGTGGCTGAATACAATATACATTAACACTGCAAAAGTGATGATACCGAAAATTGGTACTAAGGTAGAGATGGCTTCCGGTATGCGACGGAATGTTTGCGTGAAACCGGCCTGTGCCAAAGTGGTAACACTAATAAAGAACATACTGGCATTACAAATTAATGTCCAGAAGATAGAATTGTACATTAATGTTCCCCAGAAATGTACTTGCTCATGCTCATCGGAACTAAATCCTTTTGTGATCATTCCATAAACCAATGCAACCAATCCGATACCTATTAAGGCATAAGACCAGGTCTTCATTTTTCCGGGAACTTCAAATTGTGTTCTTAAAGATGCCATTGTTACTCTTTTAGTTCAGTTATACTGATTTGCTTAAAATTATTTTGTTGCAACCATTGCAGTAGCAGCTACTGGAGCTGCTGCCGGCGCTGCTTTTTTTCCTTCTTGTTGTTTTGCTTTAATATAAGCGATTATTTTCCAGCGTTGCTTACGGCTCAATTGTGATGCATAAGAACCCATTAAATTTTTACCATAGGCAACAGAATAGAACATTTGACCCGCAGGCATTGCCTCATATTTTGCATCACCTACTAATGAAGCAGGTTTGGCAGCGTAAGGTCCGTTGCCGTCTTTATATAAAGGGCCATTTCCTTTTAGGTTAGCACCATGACAGATACCACAGTTTACAAGGTATAGTCTTTCTGCTTCTTCCTGGTCTTTTGCAGACAAGGTATCATAAGGATTTTTCACTTGCTTAGATGCAACATAATTAGCAGTATCTCCAGGTAAGTCTTTGGCTATATGAAAAGGCGCATCTTCTTCACGAGAAATAGTTCCTTCAACTGGTCTGTTGTTATAATTAATTCCCTTTTCAGCAAGATTACTGTGATCGCTGTACGTTTCATACGCACGGCTGTATGCCATATCGGGCATATAAATGCTACCCGGAGTGCGCTTCACATCACTACAAGCCACTAAAGCGACTACTGCAGTTAAACAAGCTATGATTGATGTATTCTTCATGATTCTGTTAATTCTAATTTTCAATTCTATTATGCAACTACAATCTGTTTGTTTTCGAATGGCATATCATCATTATCGTATTTGCCAATCCACCAACCTTCTTCTGCAATCTGACAATCGGTTTCGATAGCGCCATTGCTGGATAAGAAACCACGTAAATCATCTACATTGGTTTTATCGGTACATTCAATAACCATTACAAAAAGATCATCAGTAGCTCTGGCATGGAAATGATGCTTCTTAACAAATGGCCCTAATTGACAGATGTATAAAAAAGTAAGTACCATACCTACAGCAGCAAATAATACTGTTAATTCAAACATAATAGGAATCCAAGCGGGTAAAGCAAAGTGTGGTTTACCACCAATGTTTAAAGGCCAGTCTTTGGTAAAAATCCAGCTAATACAACTTAATGCAGTAGATGTACCGGTAATACCATAAATAAATCCTGCAGTGTGTAAGCTGGTTTCTCTTAACCCCAATGCATGATCCAATCCGTGTACCGCAAATGGCGTGTACACATC
>JBIIAP010000056.1:0-12172 GCA_044239855.1 Sediminibacterium sp.
GTTCGTAGAATAGATAATACAGGTGTTGAATATTTTATAAATGCTGGATCCACTCAACAAAATGGACTAGAAATGTTTCTTCAATATCAGTTGCTTCAAAAAAGTCGAAGCTTTATTGAAGGGGTCTCGATCTCCAACAGTTTAAGCTATCAGCCCTATAGCTTTACCAATTATCAGCAAGGTACTGTTAACTTTTCGGGTAATCAATTAACTGGGGTGCCTAAGTTGGTGAATGTATCCGCTGTTCAAATCTCAGCTAAAAAAGGCTGGCAGTTAAATACATCACTTAACATAACCTCCTCTATTCCTTTAAATGATGCCAACACGGTATTTGCTGCACCTTATCAGCTTTTACAATGTAAATTAAGCAAGCAATTCCAGTTTCGTAATAATCAAATAGCCGTTTATATTGCTGGCGATAATTTATTGAATCAGTTATATAGTTTAGGAAATGATATAAATGCAGTTGGTGGCCGCTATTTTAATCCTGCACCTGTAAGAAATTGGATAGCAGGCATACAGTTTAGCTTTCATTGATTATCTTCACTTATAATTTTATTTATGTCCTCCATATTAATTATTGATGATGAACGTGCTATCCGAAATGTTTTAAAAGATATTTTAACCAATGAAGGATACTCCATTGATGAAGCTAGCGATGGTGAAGAGGGTTTTAAAAAATTACAATCAGGCAATTTTGATGCGGTGTTATGTGATATTAAAATGCCTAAATTAGATGGATTAGAATTTTTGCTTAAAGTAAAAGAAGACAATCTAGATATACCTGTTATCATGATCAGTGGTCATGGCAATATTGAAACGGCTGTAGATGCCGTAAAAAAAGGTGCCTATGATTATATTGCTAAGCCGCCGGACTTAAACAGGCTACTCATTACCATTAGAAATGCGCTTGATAAAACAACACTGGTAAAAGAAACAAAAGTGCTGAAAAGGAAAGTGGCCAATGTACAGGAAATAATAGGCAAGAGTGCCCCAATTCTTAAAATAAAAGAAGCTATTGAAAAAGTAGCATTAACCGATGCCAGAGTGCTTGTTACAGGTGAAAATGGCAGTGGTAAGGAATTAGTGGCCAGATGGATTCATGAAAAAAGCAACAGAGCCAATGCCCCCATTATTGAAGTAAATTGTGCAGCTATACCGGGGGAGTTGATTGAGAGTGAACTATTTGGTCATGAAAAAGGGTCTTTTACCTCTGCCGTAAAACAACGTATCGGAAAGTTTGAACAAGCAAATGGTGGAACCCTGTTTTTAGACGAAATAGGCGATATGAGTTTAAGTGCTCAGGCAAAAGTGCTTAGGGCATTGCAAGAAGGTAAAATTACCCGCGTTGGTGGCGACAAAGAAATAAATGTAGATGTTAGAGTGGTGGCTGCAACCAATAAAGATTTGTTACAAGAAGTAGAAGCTAAAAACTTCCGGTTAGATTTATATCATAGGTTGGGTGTAGTTTTAATTCATGTACCTTCTTTAAATGATCGCAGGGAGGATATTCCATTACTGGTGGAACACTTTTTAACACTGATTGGTCAGGAGTATCGGCAAGCTAAAAAAAATATAACCGCTAAGGGAATGGAACTACTAAAACAGCGGAATTGGACAGGTAATATCAGAGAATTACGTAATGTAGTAGAACGATTAATTATATTTTCCGGGAGTGAAATTACGGAGGAAGATGTTAAGAACTATATTTAGCAAAATATTTGGGTTTTAAAAGTGACATTGCCATTGAAATGGATATTTTTGTTTCTAATAAATAATAATTATGGGTTTACTTCTCTTTATCGTTGGTTTAGCGGGTTGGCATGTTGGTATGTATGGAATGTTTAAAAAAGCCGGCATTGAAAATGCCTGGAAAGCTTTTATTCCATTTTATAACACCTGGATTATTGTACAAAAAACGAGTATTAAACAATATTGGTTTTGGTTACAATTAATTCCAATTGCAGGACAATTTATTACTATCTGGATTACAATTATTTGGGTGATGAACTTTAAAAAAGTTTCTGTGCCTGCTCATGCTGCAACAGTGCTGTTTCCTTTTATATATTTTCCGTATTTAGGCTTCTCCGAAAAAGAAAAATGGTATGGGCCCGATGCACTTAAGTTGTACTATAAACCCGCATCCAGAGAATGGATTGATGCCGGTGTATTTGCTGTTGTAGCTGCTACTTTAATCAGAACTTTTGTATTTGAAGCTTATGTGATTCCTACGGAAAGTATGGAGAAAACCTTATTGGTTAATGACTTTTTGTTTGTAAGTAAAATTACCTACGGTGCGCGTGTTCCACAAACACCTTTGTCGTTTCCATTTGTACACAATACCATGCCTTTCTCTCTAACAACACCCTCTTACGTAAAAGAAGTTCAGCTACCTTATAAAAGGTTTAAAGCGTTTGCAGATGTAAAAAGAAATGACGCAGTGGTGTTTAATTTTCCTGCAGGAGATACCATCATTAATTTACCGGAGTTTGGTAGTAAAATAACTTATTATGATGTATTAAGAGAGCAATTTAAAGGTAACAGGGATGCATTATTGGCTGAATATCCAATATTGGTTCATCCTGTAGATAAAACCGATAATTACATTAAAAGATGTGTAGGGGTGGCTGGCGATACCATTCAGATTAAAAACGCTGATTTATACGTAAATAACAAGCCCGCATTTGTACCTAAAGGTGCTCAAACTGAATACATTGTTACAACCAATGGAACTCCTTTTTCCGATGATTTTTTAAAAGACGAATTAGGCATTAAAGATCTCGAAAATTCAAATGGACAGTATTCTAGCAGCCCGGATAATAAAATGGTTGTATTGAACATGACTGCTGAAGAAGCTGAAAAAGTAAAGAAAATGCCCAATGTGATTAACATGGAAAAGTATGTGGATAATAATGTAGGGATGTTTTTTCCTAATGATGTAGCTAATTATCCATGGACATTAGATAATTACGGACCAATTATCATCCCTAAAAAAGGGCAACCAATTACACTAGACACCCTAACTATTGGATTATACAGAAGGCTCATAACTGTTTATGAAAAAAACACGCTGGAAGAAGTTAATGGTAAGTATCTGATCAATGGAAAAGAAACCAAAACATATACACCGCAATTCAACTACTATTGGATGATGGGTGATAACCGACATAGAAGTCAGGATAGTCGTTTTTGGGGATTTGTGCCTGAAACGCACATTGTTGGTAAAGCTTCCATGATTTGGTTTAGCTGGGAAAAAGGCCCAAGATGGAGTCGTTTGTTTAATTTTATTCGATAATATTTTTATATCTTCAAATACCGAAAGGGTCCTCCCGACATATAATTGTCAGGGGGACTTTTTCATCTTAACAAGTTAGTATATGAAGCAAAAGGAAGTACAGTTTGTATATGAAGTCTATAATTCTATCAAAAGCTTAACCAATTCAGATGCAGCGTTATTAGAAAATGCCAGAAAAACAACTGCAACAGCATACGCGCCTTATTCAAATTTTCAGGTTGGTGCAGCTGCTTTATTAGTTAATGGAGAAATAGTACATGGCAGTAATCAGGAAAACGCAAGCTACCCTGTAGGGCTATGTGCTGAAAGAGTGTTGATTTCCGCTATTTCATCTATTTATCCTAATACTGCTATTCATACGATGGCAATTAGTTACCATAATTTAAATGGAGATAGCAGTCATCCTATATCGCCCTGCGGAATATGCCGCCAAAGCTTATTGGAATACGAAGCAAGGCTGAAACATCCGATCCGGGTAATAATGAGTGGGATGGAAGGTAAAGTATTCGTTATTTCAAATGCTTCCATGTTATTGCCGCTGAGCTTTACCAGTGAAGATTTAAAATAAGGGTTAGTTCATTATTGCTTGTTGCTTATGAAGCGACAATAGTAAAGCTTTTACAATAAAGGGAGAGGCGATGAAATACAACATTAATACATAGGGTATGCCCCCCCAAATATTACCTGCCCCAAACCAATGGGTAAATTGAAATAATAAAGTGATGCCTACAATACTTTTAACTACTTCCCAAGCCCAAGCGTGTTGATTGCCATCCATTAATTCGGTATAAGCATATACAAACAAAAACACAAAAGCTCCATAGTAAAAAATACCCGGATTGCCTATTGGTGCGATGTTTCCAAAGAAATAGATGATAAATCCAATCAGAAATATGAATTGAATAATTACCCATAAGGTTAAAAGCTTAGTGGTAGGGGTGTCGTATTTTTTAAAATGATATGGGTCATTAATTTTGGATACAGGAAAAGCGATACTTACGTCTTCCGGTCTCCAACCTGTTGGCATAAACCATATTTTTAATTTATCCGTTATTTTTTCAGTTCTCCAGGCATCTTTTATCAGTAAACTGATGTGCATGAAGTTTATTTTAAATGGATTCCAGGTGCTAACAGGGCGGGTTATTCCATAAACCGGTTGAATATGTGGTAGCTCTTTCTGAAAAGTGCCAAACCATTTATCCCAGAAAATAAAAATTTGTCCAAAATTTTTATCAATGTATTCCGGGTTTAATGCATGATGCACTCTGTGATGGGAGGGCGTTACAATAATATGTTCTAACCAGCCCATTTTATTGATGTGCTGAGTGTGGTACCAAAACTGAGCAAATAAATGAATAGGAGCAACTATGGCAATTACATTGGCCGGAACACCCAATAATGCAGCCGGTAAAAGAAAAATGGTGAACAACCTAAAGAATGTAGAGATACTCTGACGGAGTGCACAAGCCAGATTATACTCTTCACTACTATGATGTACAAGGTGCGCATTCCAAAAAAAGTTAATCGTATGGTCTATACGGTGTACTAAATAACCGGTCAAATCCAATGCCATAAAAGCTATTAAGTATACTACCCAGGAGGATTGTATATGTACTATTGCAAAATGATTTACCATCCATCCATAGCTTAAAACCACGATACTTAAGCCTAACACATCTTTTGTAACATTGGTAATGCCCGATGTTAAACTAGCAATCATGTCCATCAATCTAACCGTATCTTTTCCTTTTCTCCATCCCCACCATTTTTCAAATAGCACTAATCCCAAAAATGCCGGCATCGCAATCAGTAATATCTTTCCGTAAGTTTCCATAACAATAATCTTAAAACTCTAAGTTATGGAGAATAGATAATATACCAACATATACGTTTTTAAATAAATGATGCAATCAACCTAATTCAATTCGTACTTTTACACTTAATATGAGTTGTACCAATACATTTATACCATATGCTGCCACCGGCTATTTTTCTAAAATAGTGGAAGATTATCTCGCTGGGAATGACGCATTACGTCCATTTTATGCATACAGTCCTAATTTAGAGGGGATTAAACAATCTGTAGCAGCCAGAAAAAACATAGCTACAAACAGACAATTGCTGGTAAATGTATTGTTAAAGCAGTATGAGGCATTAGAAGTTTCGGATCAAGTAAAAGCTAATATTCAACTTTTATCAGACAACCATGTATTTACAATAACTACAGCACATCAGCCCAACATCTTTACCGGGCCATTATATTTTATTTATAAAATAATACATACGGTTAAGCTTGCTGAAGAACTCAATAAACTTTACACGGATGCCAAGTTTGTACCTGTTTATTATATGGGTTCCGAAGATGCCGATTTAGACGAGCTGGGATATGTAAATGTAGGTGGACAAAAACTTATATGGAATACTTCTCAAATAGGTGCTGTTGGAAGGATGAAGATAGATAAAGCCTTTATTGAGTTGATACATGCCATTGAGGGGCAGATAGCTGTACAACCCAATGGGCCAAAGTTAGTAGAACTGTTTAAGCAATGCTATACAGAAGGCAAAATGATTCAACAGGCTACCCTTGAGTTAGTCAACCATTTATTTTCAGCGTACGGAGTAATTGTTGTAATTCCGGATAATCCTGCATTGAAACGAAGTTTTCAGCCGGTAATTGAGAAGGAATTATTGGAGGGCTTTTCTCATAAAATAGTGGAACAAACAGCCGCAGCCCTTTCGGTAAACTATAAAGTGCAGGCCTCCGGTAGACCCATTAATCTATTTTATTTGAAAGATGATAAGCGGGAACGAATTGAGTTGGGGCCCGATCAACAATACTTGATTCAATCATTAAAACTGTCATTTACGAAAGAGGAGATGCTAACTGAATTAGCGAATCATCCGGAAAGATTTAGTGCAAACGTAATCCTACGTGGCGCATTTCAGGAAACCATTTTGCCCAATGTTGCATTTATTGGTGGTGGAGGGGAACTGGCGTATTGGTTAGAACTAAAAAATATTTTTAAGGCAATCGATGTGCATTATCCAGTATTAATATTGCGAAATTCATTTCTATTTGTAGAACCTTCGCAGCATGAAAAATTACACAAGTTGCAATTGTTAGATGAGGCGTTATTTATTAAAACGCAAGATTTGATTAATAAGATGGTAAAGGATGCAAGTGCAAACCAATTGCAGCTTGCCGGGGAAATTGCAGAGATGGAGGCTTTATACAGTAAGCTTCAAAACATAGCCGCTACAGTTGATGCAACATTAATGGATCATGTTATTTCGTTAAAAACACATACCGTAAAAAAAATACAGGAGCTCGAGAAAAAATTACTTAAAGCAGAGAAGGCCAAATTTCAAACTGCAATTGATCAAATAAATCATTTGAAATTATCATTGTTCCCCGGAAATAATTTGCAGGAAAGAACCGACAACTTTTCCCTGTATTATTCAAAATACGGGGAAAAGTGGCTCGATATAATCTATCAATCCTCCAGAGGATTAGATCAACTATTTGGCGTAATTTATGTCGATTAATTAATTTTTGCCTCCTGTTTTTTTAGGTGGCATTACCGCTTTAGGCTTTTCGTTACTTTTATTAACGGGCACCACTGCAGGATTAGTTGTAGATTTTTTAGTCTCTTTTGGTTCTGTGGGTTTAGGGCTTTCTTCTACTATATATTGTGATTCAGAGCCTATTTCTTCCGGTTTAATATCTTTTGGAATCTCATAATCACTGGAAGAACCTGCACCCATATCTTCCCCTTCGCCACCGAGCATTGGAACTGTACCATTTATATAATCAATATTAATATCGGTACTCATTACATCTGGTTTGGTGAAAGTTAATTTGGTATCAATTCCGCAATTGGGATCTGCGGCAGCTTTATTGAAGAAGTAAGCCCATATTGGCATGGCAGCTCTTCCGCCTTCTCCATTTTTGCTGCTAATGCGAATAAAACGATCATCACAGCCTACCCATCCTCCGGCTAAATACTGCGGGGTATAGCCAATAAACCATGCATCGCTATTGTCATTAGTGGTACCGGTTTTGCCTGCAATTGACAAACCGCCGGGAACACCATATCCCCAAATTCCTGCACCGGTTCCATTACTCATAACACCTTGCATCATTTTAATAACTGAATAGGCGGTTACATCACTAATTACCTCTTTACGTTTTGGCGTGAAAGAGGCTAACACGTTGCCATTTCTATCTTCAATTCTTGTAATGTACATTGGTTTTGCATTAAAACCTCTACCAGGGAACATACTGTAGCCCTGTAACATTTCATATAAAGAAATTTCTGCAGCACCCAATGCAAGGGAGGGGTATGCCTCTAATGGACTTTGAAATTCACATTTCTTAAGAAATTCTACAAATCTTTTGGCTCCATTATTTTCAGTATTATCCAGCTGTTTTAAAATAAATGCCGAGGCACAGTTTCTGGATTTTGCTAGTGCCAATGCCATGGGTATGGTTGCACCCGTACAGGTTTTGGTTGTATTGGGTACCATCCCATAAGAGCCAAAGCTTTGCTGCACATCTTGTACTTCAGAGTTTGGTGTAAGTCCTGCTTCTTCAATAGCCAACCCATACAATAACGGTTTTATAGTAGAGCCTACCTGACGTTTTGTATTAATATTGGCATGGTCATATTTAAATGTTTTAAAATCGATACCCCCAACCCATGCTTTAATTTGTCCGTTCAATGGATCCATCACCATAAAACCAGCCTGTAACATTTGGCGATGATACTTTATAGAGTCGTACGGCGTCATGGTAGTATCTTTCCCACGTGTGCTGTTCCAGGCAAATATACGCATGGGTACTTTTTGAAAAAATGAATTACGGATTTCTTCATCGGATGCGCCCTCTTTTTTAGCATTTCTCCAACGGTCCGTTTGCTTCATAATTTGCTCCAATATGTTTTCATGACCTTTCCAAATGGTGCCCTTTTTAAAATTTTCTTGTGCATTCAGCAGCTTTTGCATGTAGCTTATATGTTTTGCTACAGATTCTTCTGCATACATCTGCATCCTTGGATTAATGGTAGTGTATACCTTTAATCCATCCCTAAAAAGGTCGTAATTATCACCATTGTTCTTTTTATTTTCTTTACACCACTTTTTCATTTCTTCACCCAGTACCATTCTAAAATAAGGCCCTAGTCCGGTAGACTCATCTAATTTTTTAAAATTTAGTTCAATGGGCTTTTTCTTTAAAATGGCCGCTTCCTTTTCATCAAGAAATTTATTCCGAACCATTTGGTTAAGTACTGTATTTCTTCTGTCTAAAGCTAATTTTGGATTTCTCCTTGGATTATATAGGGTGGCGCCTTTAAGCATTCCAACTAAAACAGCAGATTCATCCACATTCAGGCGATCGGGCTCTTTTTGAAAAAATGTTTTTGATGCATTTCTGATACCAAAAACATTATCACCATATGCTACCGTGTTTAAATACAAAGTCAGGATTTCATCTTTTGTAAAATTCCTTTCAAGTTTTATAGCGATGATTCCTTCTTTTAGCTTTTGTATACCTCTTAAGATAAAATTCTTAGTACTCCAGTTTTCTGTAAATAAATTTTTTGCGGTTTGCATAGTAATGGTACTTGCTCCACCTTCGCTCCCTAAATAAAAAAAAGCCCGCCCCAATGATTTTGCATCTATTCCACTATGGTCATAAAATCGTTCATCCTCGGTAGCAACCAGGGCTTCAATTACATGCTTACTGATGTCATTAAATTTTACATTGATCCTGTCTTCAATATAATATTTGCCCATTAATGTGCCATCTTCGGCATAAACCTGACTGGCAAGTGATGCTGTAGGATTTTCAATATCATCTAAATCCGGCATGTTTCCTAACCAACCAAAATTAAGGATAAGCAGTAACAGGAAAATGAACCCAAATAGGCCGAAAAAAATACGCCAAAAAATTTGTACTGGTCTGGTCATGGTATAATTTATAAATAGTATTTGTTATTATATATTTGTTGGTTTATGCAATAAAATCAGTTAAAATTTGCCTGGTAATAATTCATGTAACATTTTTTGATAAGCTTCTATATTTTTCTTTTTAAGGAGCAATTCTAAATTTGATGGACTAATAATGCTGAAACTGTATTTATCTGCGGTTAACCACGGTAAAATTCTTGAGCTGGTAGAAGGTTTGGTTTGATCTACAAAATTAGTGGCTAATTCGGCATTTTCAAATGGTCCAAATAGAATCAATTGTACCTCATCATTTAATGGCGTTATGTTCAGTGCAATCCTTTCGCCATAAAATTTCTCCTGATTAAAACGGTTGAATGCATTTTTAGCTTCATTCACAAACATTCGATCTACTTTAGTTAAAATAACTGCTGCATATTGCGTATCTGCTTCATTAAACTGATAGGCATCTTTTTCAATTGGCTGAACTGCCGGCTTGATAATGGCAGCTTCATTTATGGCCATAGTTTTAGGCAATTCTTTATTTAAAGGAGATTGTATAGCGTCTTTTTTAATGCGATCTGTTTGAGCAATATTGGTATTGTTCAGGTCAATTTTTCTGGCTTCAATTTCAGGCTGACGTTCTACCTCTAAATTAGTTAGATATTCTTCTATTTCAGTTCTTTTTTTGAGAACGTTAATCATGGTGGCTGCTTTATTAGCGATATCAGTTTGACTGAATAAAGACACGATGTTTATTAATCGATGAATGGCAATGCTGTCTTGTTTTTGCTTGATATAGTATATCGCTTCCACAAACATTAACTGTGGGTTCTGAAAATTTTTGCCATATAAGGAATCTGCTTCATTTTTCTTCTGTAATGCTTCTTCAAATTTACCTGATAAAAAAGTTTGATAAATGTTGTCATAAGCATCTGTTGCAGGATTTTTCCTTTTCTTAATTGGAGCAGCAGTTAGTTTCTTGGTGAACTTTCCGTTAGGATATTCTTTTTCCAGTCTTCTGATAATCGAATCTGCTTTTGCATAGGCACCAACTTTATTGTAACAGTTGTTTAAATGAAAAAGTAAGTCTTCTGAAACGGTAGAATCCGGGAATCTTTTGAGCATACTTTCATAAGCTTCAATAGCAGATGGATAGTCTTCTAAATAATATTGAAAAACATATCCATTGCTCATCAATGCACTCATTATTTTTTGGTTGGAACTTTGTTTTGCATCCTGGGTTAAAGGAATTTTTTCCATTAACGATTCTATGCTGGCATCTTTGTTTTCTGATTTTCCAACATTTTTTTTGTCTGCGTTTAAAGAGGTCTCCGGTGTTATTGTATTAGTAAAAGATCTTTCCACAGCGGTTTGTCTTCTCCAATTATCTATGTTTGGTCTGTTACCCCATTTCGCTTTAAATTCACTTAAACCTTTGGATTTAAGTGAGCTACTGTTAAAGTAAAAGTCATTTCCGGTAGACTTAAAAAGATTATTTGAATTATCTGCAATTAAATTTCCGCCATAAGACACTTCTGTTTCATTTTCTTTTAGACCCTTTTCTTTTCGCCATTTTTTTAATAAATTTTTTAGAAAGATGGTTCTTTCCTCAAATGGCATTTTAGCTATTTTCTGAAGACTATCCTCCAAAATTATTGTCGTTAAATTCAACGCAATCGTATCAACCGGAGGCTTCCTGAATTCTATCCTTTTTTGATCGGTTTCTTTTAACAAGGAAATTTGAATGCTATCATAATATTTAGCTGCGGTAATATAATTTTTATTAGTAAAGGAAACATCGGCAAGTTTTAAAAAACATTGTTGTTTAAAGCTTTCATCACCCTCTGTTGATTGAATGCTTTTAAGTAACAGTTGCTCAACAGCGGCATAATTATTTCTTTTGAGTTCTATTTCTGCGGCGGCAGCGTATATAATATTTTTATATCCCTCATACTTATCTTTTTTTGCCATTAAGAGCAATTGATTGAGGTTTTCTTGTAGAGAATTATCTTTGTTTTCTGCTGCAAGACTCACAATGTTTAATCTGGCATATACCTCCATGACTGGGTCAATTGCATGGGATATAGATTTTTCAAACATGGTAATTGCATTTGCTTTTTTGCCGGTTTTAGCTAATAATTGCGCTGCTAAATATTCCCAACGAGCTTTTTCAGATCGGTTCTCTGCATTATTTAAAGCTTTAATTATAAAATGTGCCGCACTGTCGTAAGTTTCTTTGGTATATTGTAAATAGGCTTCCATTTCATACCAATCCGTTTGTAGTCTGGCAGGAAACAATTTATCAGAACGAATCAGTTCTAGCAAAGATTCGGCTTCCGTTAATTTATTTTCTTCAATATTGTTCCGAACCTGCCAAAGTAAACTTTCGTTTCTGGTAGGACGGGGAGACGATATCTTTTTCCAAATATTTCTTTTTTCTGATGTCGATATGCTGAAAATTCCATTTTTATTGGTTTCGTTGCTTCCAATTAAAATATCATAGCCATCATCTTTTGGCCCAAAAGCGTAGTTTATATATTTAAAAACCATTGCCGCAGAATCAAAGTCTTTTCTTAGCATATAGGCTTTGCCTAATAAAAGATAAAACTGATCTACCCAGTCGCTTCTTAAGTCATGTAATAGTATACCGGCGGTGCATTTGTAAATGATAGTGTCAATGCTGTTATCCTCAGCTGTTTGATCTAAGGAATAGTTATAAAATGGTAAGAGTTGGGTGTAATCTTCTTTGAAATTTTCTTTGGCGGCAGCTAAGATTTCTTCCAATTTAACGTTGGCATTAAAAAAGTAGTTGTATTGACTAACCATGTTGTTATACAGCCTTTTGGCGGTATTAAATTTGGTAAATTCACTTTTTTCGGCCTTGAGTAGTTTGTTTTGATAACGTTCAGGTTTATTTAATTCAATAGT
>JBIIAP010000264.1:0-3725 GCA_044239855.1 Sediminibacterium sp.
TTCCATCAAATTTCGGATAAAAGAACATTCCATGCGTGTAATTATTCAAAGAGTTTTATCGGCAAGTGTAACTATTGATGGAGTTGTAAACGGCGCTATCAATGCTGGTTTAATGGTTTTAGTAGGAATTGAAGAAGCAGATACCATCGATGATATCACTTGGTTAAGCAGTAAAATGATAAATCTTCGCATATTTGATGATGAAACCGGAACAATGAACCATGCTGTTAAAGAGGTGAATGGAGATATTTTATTGATCAGTCAATTTACACTCCATGCCAGTACCAAAAAGGGTAACCGCCCTTCTTACATTAAAGCAGCTAAACCCGAAATCTCCATTCCGCTGTATAATCAAATGATCCAACAACTTTCTGAAGATTTGGGTAAGCCAATCGCAACAGGCATTTTTGGTGCCGATATGCAAGTAAGCTTAATCAATAACGGCCCTGTTACTATTTTTATTGATTCTAAAAACCGCGAATAATGACTATTTCCGCAGCACAACAACAAGTAGATGAATGGATTAAAACCATTGGTGTCAGGTATTTTAACGAATTAACCAATTTGGGTATTTTAATGGAAGAAGTAGGAGAGTTGAGCCGTATCATGGTGAGGAAATACGGGGAACAATCTTTCAAATCCACTGAAAACGACCAAAATCTGGCCGATGAAATGGCCGATGTACTTTGGGTACTCATCTGCTTAGCCAATCAAACCGGGGTGAATTTAACCGATGCCCTCGAAAAAAATATGCTTAAAAAGACCAACCGCGACAAAGACCGGCATCTCCAAAATAAGAAGTTGCAATAGGTTTTATAATAAAAGGTGAATAACCTATTTTTGCGGCATTATGAGTACGCAATCAGACAATATTTTTCAGGCAATTATTTCCCATGCTAAAGAGTATGGCTTTGTATTTCCTAGTAGTGAAATCTACGATGGATTAAGTGCCGTTTATGATTATGGCCCCAACGGCAGCGAACTTAAAAAGAATATCCGCGATTATTGGTGGAAGAGTATGACCCAAATGCACGACAATATTGTGGGCATTGATGCGGCCATTTTCATGCACCCTACTACCTGGAAAGCCAGCGGACACGTTGATAACTTCAGCGATCCAATGATTGATAATAAAGACAGCAAGAAAAGATACAGAGTTGATCATTTAATTGAAGCAAAAGCAGACCTCTTACGTGAAAAAGGCTCCGAAGGAGAAAAAGAGGCTACCGCCCTGCTGGATTTAATGGACCAATTACTTGCAAAAGAAGATTTTACCGGATTAAAACAATTGCTGGATGACCAGAAAATTGTTTGTAGTGTAAGCGGAACAAGCAACTGGACAGATATCCGCCAGTTTAACTTAATGTTCTCCACTCAATTGGGTTCTGTTGCAGAAGATGCCGATACAATTTATTTACGACCGGAAACAGCGCAAGGCATTTTTGTAAACTTCCTGAACGTGCAAAAAACTGCCAGAATGAAAATTCCTTTTGGCATTGCACAAACCGGCAAAGCGTTTAGAAATGAAATTGTAGCCCGACAGTTTATATTTCGTATGCGGGAGTTTGAACAAATGGAGATGCAGTTTTTTGTGCGCCCCGGTACTCAAATGGAGTGGTATAATTTCTGGAAAGAAGAACGATTAAAATGGCACTTAAGTTTAGGTCTTCCTGCCAATAAATACCGCTACCATAACCACGTTAAATTAGCACATTATGCTGATGCTGCCTTGGATATTGAATTTGAATTTCCATTCGGATTTAAAGAAGTAGAAGGCATACACAGCCGTACCGATTTTGATTTAAAAAGTCATCAGGAGTACAGTAAAAAGAAACAGCAGTATTTTGATAATGATATTGATGAAACAACCGGAAAAGCTTATGGTAATTACGTTCCGTATGTTGTAGAAACTTCAATTGGCTTGGATAGAATGTTCTTGTTAATTCTATCTAATTCTTACGAAGAAGAAACCATACAAAAAGAAGATGGAACAACCGATAGCAGAGTAGTGTTACATATACCGGAAAAAATAGCTCCTTACAAATTGGCCATTCTGCCATTGCTTAAAAAAGATGGTTTACCTGAAATCGCCAGATCTTTAATGGATGATTGTAAAGCTTCTTTTAAATGTTTCTACGAAGAAAAAGATGCAATCGGAAAACGTTATCGTCGTCAAGATGCAATTGGAACCCCATTTTGTGTTACCATTGACCATCAAACCAAAGAAGATAATATGGTAACTATTCGTTACAGAGATTCTATGAAGCAAGAAAGAATTGCAATAGATGCTGTAAAGCAATTGGTATTAAATGCAATCAGTTAACCTTTAAATATTAAAGGTTAACTGATTGCATTTATTGCTATCCATATAATTCAAGATGAATGGCTTTTTTATCATAGCCTAAGTCTTGTAGCTTTTGTTTAGCACTATCTACCATTGCTTTCCAGCCACATAAATAAAAGTAAGCAGGAGGAATTGAACCGTCTTCCTGTTTAGTTTCATTAATCAATTTTTCATACACTTCATGCACATACCCGGAATATTGACCTGCTGAAACATTCGTTTCTCTGGAGAAGCAAGGATGAAAATGAAAGCCGGATAGTTCCTGTTCTAGATCTTTCAATTCCTTTTCATATAACGCATCTTCAAACTGTCGGCAACCAAAAATTAAGTGTACTTGCTGGTGTGGAACTTTAAATCGATTAATATAATGCGCCATCGCGCGGAATGGAGCAATGCCTGTACCGGTGCATATAAGGTACAAATCGCTGTCTAAATGCTCCGGCATAGTAAATTTACCCTGCGGACCTCTTAATACCAATTCACTCCCTACAACTACATCATTAAATAGATGCGGTGTACCCAATCCCTTTTCATTTAACACAATGACCAACTCTATAGTATTGGTACCATCGGGTGCGGAAGCAATAGAATAACTTCTCCAACGTTTATTTTTTTGTTCATGGATGGGTAAGTCTAGCGTTACAAATTGACCGGGTTCAAAATCAAATCTTTCCATTTCTGGCACCTGTATCCAAAAACGTTTGGTATTGGCTGTTTCATCAACAATCTTGGTAACAACCGCTTTTTGCCATTCTAATGCCATGTTTTTATGAATTGATATTAATTAAATTATTATTTTTCAATAATTATTTTTTGTAAATATGTTTTTTTATCGTGTT
This sequence comes from Sediminibacterium sp., assembly GCA_044239855.1. Classification (GTDB taxonomy): domain Bacteria; phylum Bacteroidota; class Bacteroidia; order Chitinophagales; family Chitinophagaceae; genus Sediminibacterium. Next base: position 3,184 of record JBIIAP010000264.1, read on the forward strand.
GAATTTTTAATAAATAAAACCCACTGCCAAATTGCTGTAAATTTAATTGTTTGTTGTATTTACCAATGAATCCTAACTGATTGGCTACAAATACTCTTTGTCCACTTCCATTCACAATTTCTATTGATAAATCACTTCTGCTTTTTACCTCAAACGTAAGTTGAAAAACGCCATTGTTTGGATTAGGAGAAACGGCAAGTTTAATTTCCTCTGGCGAAACAGGATTGATGGCAGTAACTATATAGTTAATATTTGGGGAAGTTTGGCCACAGCCTTGGGCATTTACTACGGTATACTTATAATTACCTGTTCTGGTTGGTTTTATGGATGAACTATTTGATCCAGAAATGGTAGCAGTGTCATTAAACGTCCATTGAAAAATTCCACTTTTAATATTACTAACCAATGAATCTCCAACTTGTGAAATGGTGGGAGTTGCACTTAATGATGCAATAATACCTGTTCGGTCACTGGTACATCCTGTACTTATTTTGGTATCGTAAAAGAAGTAATAATAATTGTCCGCATTAATGCCCGAACTT